>NZ_JBEXSI010000031.1:0-93413 GCF_040613515.1 Streptomyces sp. NPDC006261 | reverse complement strand
GTTAGATTTTGTTACTGTTGTTAAGACTTGTGATCTTCCTATATCAACGCCGGTCCGCCGCAGGACCGGTGAAGGTCTGCGGCGGACCGGCGTTCCCGTCGCGGTGCCGGCAGTTACGGGCCGACGGCCTCAGGGGCGGTCGTCCAGGCCCGGGGTGTCCCCCTCGGCCTCGGCCTGCTTGGCCTTGACCTCCGGGTCGAGCACGGCCTGGCCGCTGCCGTCGACCGAGCTCAGCGGCGAACGCTCGTCGCCGACCTCGGTGGCGACGGGCGGCTCGACCAGCCAGTCCGGGTTGGCCTGCTTGTCCCACCAGCGCCAGGCGGCATAGGCGCCGCCGGCGACGACACCCAGCACCAGGAGCCCCTTGGTCGTCCGGCCCGCCCTGGCCCGCCGCTCGTGCTTACGGGCCAGCTTCTGGATCTCCTTGGCCGTGACGTTGCTCCGCAGCGCGGCCAGGGCGGCGGCGCTCCGGGCGGTCGCCTGCTCGGCGACCGGCACGGCCACCGCCCTGGCGTACTCGACGCGCGGCGCGGTGTAGTCGGCGGCGGTCCGGGCGGCCTTCCGGGTCGAGTGCGCCGCACGCTGCGCGGCCTCGTCGACCTTCGGGGGCACATGAGTCAGAGCCTGTTCGAGACGCGGCGCGAGATGGGACTCGTACTGGACACGGGCCTGCTTGGCGGCCTTGGTCACCCTGGGCGCGAGCTGGACACGGGCCTCGTGCGCGTAAAGTGCAGCCTGCTTCTTGGCCGTGTCGGCGTACGGCGCCACCACTTCCGCGGCGTGCTGCGCGCTGTCCCTGGCCGAGTCGGTTGCGGCGCGCACGCTGTCGATGCGGGTCACGGGATCCTCCTCCTTGGTGGCGGGTAGGTACTCCGCCTTTCCGCCCAATTCGAAATCATGCCTGTCGCGGCCATGACCGGCACGCGGGACGGGCATCCGGGTCATGATCGCTATTTCTGTCAAAACGGTTCAAGTCAGTAAAGCGGTGCAAGTGAAGTGTGCCGCCGACAATGCCACGGTTCGGCGGTGAACGCGCCGTTCCACCAGGCATCCGGCCGTACATTTCCCGGTACGTGGGAGGATCGGCGGACGTCAGCGAAGGATTACGGAAGGCAGATCGTGGCCGAGGAGCTTTACGCCACCTTGAAGACCAGCCAGGGCGACATCGAGATCCGGCTTCTGCCGAACCACGCGCCCAGGACGGTCAGAAACTTCGTCGAGCTGGCCACCGGACAGCGTGAGTGGACCAACCCCGAGACCGGCGCGAAATCCACGGACCGGCTGTACGACGGCACCGTCTTCCACCGGGTCATCAGCGGGTTCATGATCCAGGGCGGCGACCCGCTGGGCAACGGCACGGGCGGCCCGGGCTACAAGTTCCCCGACGAGTTCCACCCGGAGCTGGCCTTCACCAAGCCGTACCTGCTGGCCATGGCCAACGCGGGCCCGGGGACCAACGGCTCGCAGTTCTTCCTGACCGTCTCGCCCACCGCCTGGCTGACCGGCAAGCACACCATCTTCGGCGAGGTCGCCGACGAGGCGGGCCGCAAGGTCGTCGACGCCATCGCGGCCACCCCGACCAACCCGCGCACCGACCGCCCGGTGCAGGACGTCGTCATCGAGTCGGTCGTCGTCGAGACCCGCTGACCGGCGCACCCCGGCAGCCCGCGCCGGATGCGGCGGAAGCCGTACGGGAACCAACCGCCCCGCCCGTCCGTACTGTTACATAGCGGACCAGCGGGGCGGCCGTGCGTGCGGTGCCCCGGGGCGAGACCGAGAGGCAGGCCAGGACCGATGGACCAGCAGCCGCCGGCGGGCCGGGGCGTACCGGAGGGCCGGGAGGCCGTGCCGACGTGCTATCGGCACCCCGATCGGGAGACCGGGATCAGCTGCACGCGCTGCGAGCGGCCGATCTGCACCGAGTGCATGGTCAGCGCCTCCGTCGGCTTCCAGTGCCCCGACTGCGTACGCCAGGGCTCGGGCACCGGCCACCACCCGGCCGCGAGCACGCCCCGCACACTGGCCGGCGGCACCGTGGCCGCCGATCCGCGGCTGGTCACCAAGATCCTGCTCGGCATCAATCTCGCGGTCTTCGTCCTGGTCGCGGCCGCCCCCGAGGCCCTGCTCGAGGACCTGATGCTGCTCGGCCGGGCCTGGGATCCGACGCCGCCGCCGGGCTCGGTCGAGGGTGTCGCCGAGGGTCAGTGGTACCGCCTGGTGACCTCGATGTTCCTCCACCAGGAGGTGTGGCACATCGGGTTCAACATGCTGGGTCTGTGGTGGCTCGGCGGACCGCTGGAGGCCGCGCTCGGCCGCGTCCGCTATCTCGCGCTCTACCTGCTCTCCGGCCTCGCGGGCAGCGCCCTGACCTATCTGATCGCCGCGCCGAACCAGCCGTCGCTCGGCGCCTCCGGCGCGATCTTCGGCCTGCTGGGTGCCACCGCGGTGCTGATGCGCCGGATGAACTACAACATGCGTCCGGTGCTGATCCTGCTGGCGCTGAACCTGGTCTTCACCTTCACCATGGGCGGGATCGCGTGGGAGGCGCATGTCGGCGGTCTCGTGGCGGGCGTCCTGATCGCGATAGGGCTGGTGCACGCGCCACGCGATCGCCGTACGGCCGTGCAGGCCGGGACCTGTGCGCTGGTGCTGCTGGCGTCGGTGGCGATCATCGTCGCCCGCACGATGTCCCTGAGCTGAGGCGCGTCGTCCGTAGCGGAGCTGTGCGCCACGTTCGTAGCGCTCATAAAAGCGGGCAAGGGGCCTCTACCCCCAGGGCATGCCCCAGTTGTCCACAGTGAGTGCGGGAGCTTGTGCATGGCAAGGGGCACATCTGTTCCCGCCGTCGCTGAGCTGGGTTTTTCCCCGGGGAACACGAGATGCAGCCCCCCTCGGCGAGGGAGGCTGCAGTCACACCGGCGTCAACTTGGGTGCAGGTTATCCACAGATCGTCTGACCTTTTCCCCCGGCTGTGGATAACTCTGTGGGTAACTCAAGGCAAGGTGTGCGTGAGGGCGGGCTACTTCCACTGCGTGGAGACGGCGAAGCCACCGGCGATGAAGCCGAAGCCCACGATGATGTTCCAGTTGCCCAGGGCGTCGATCGGCAGATCGCCTTCGGTCACGTAGAACACCACGATCCAGGCAAGCCCGATGAGGAACAGGGCCAGCATCACCGGAGCGACCCAACTGCGGTTGGTCAGCTTTATGGTCGTTGCCTGCTTCGCCGGGGGCGGCGTGAAGTCGGCCTTCTTGCGGATACGTGACTTCGGCACGAGGGACTCTCCTGTCGATGCGCTGCGTGACCGCGCAGGGATCTGTGGCGGGCGCCGGGGCGGGGACGCCAGGGGGCATGCTGCCTCCCCCGGGCGTCCGTTAGCGTAGTGCTTCCATGGCGCCCGATGAGATAAGGGTACGTTGAGCAATTCTGCCGACTCTCCCGAAGGCCCGGTCCGGCACACCTCCGCGTGGGCGGCCCGGGGGCTCACGGCTGCCGTGTTCGCCCTGGCCGGACTGATCTTCGTCACCAGCGCCAACACGGCCAAGGGCACCAATCTGCGCAGCGACTCCTCCCTGCTCAAGCTCTCCGACCTGATCAACGAACGCAGCGAGAACAACGCGGAGCTGAACGAGGCGGTCGCCTCCGCGCGTGCGGACATCGACGCGCTCGCCCAGCGCGACGACGGTTCCACCGAGGCCGAGGACGCCAAGCTGAAGGCCCTGGAGAAGGCGGCCGGCACCACGAAGATCACCGGCGACGCCGTCAGCGTCACCCTCGACGACGCGCCCCCCGACGCCACCGCCAACCCCGGCTACCCCGACCCCCAGCCCAACGACCTGGTCATCCACCAGCAGGATCTCCAGGCCGTGGTGAACGCCCTCTGGCAGGGCGGGGCGCGCGGCATCCAGGTGATGGACCAGCGGCTGATCTCCACCAGCGCGGTGCGCTGCGTCGGCAACACCCTGATCCTCCAGGGCCGCGTCTACTCCCCGCCGTACAAGGTCACCGCGGTGGGCGACCCCGGCAAGCTCAAGCAGGCGCTCAACGACTCCACGGCGATCCAGAACTACCAGCTGTACGTGAAGGCGTACGGGCTGGGCTGGAAAGTCGACGAGGACGACGCGGTGACTCTTCCCGGCTACTCGGGCACAGTGGACCTCCACTACGCGAAGCCTGTGGAGTGAGCCGGAGCTGATACCCCCGGGAGGCCGTCCGGTGCCGTCACGACTGTCGGTGCGACCGGTGCGACCGGTGCGATCGGTACGGCTCGTCGTCAGAACCTTCAGCGAACTGTGCATCACCGTGGGCGCCCTGATCACCCTGTTCGTCGCCTATGTTCTGCTGTGGACGGGTGTCAAGGCCGCCGACGCTGCCGAGGGCGAGATCGAGACGCTCCACAGCCGCTGGGCCGAGCAGCCCGTGGCCGCCTCGCCCGGCCCTTCCACCTCCGCGGCCTCCCCGCCCCCGTACCGCGGCGGAAAGCCCTTCGCGACGCTGCATGTCCCCCGCTTCGGCGCCGACTGGCAGTGGCCCGTCCTGGAGAACACCGAGGCCAGGACCCTGCAGAAGGGTCTCGGGCACTACAGCGGGACCGCTCGCCCGGGAGAGACGGGAAACTTCGCGGTGGCCGGGCACCGCCGGACGTACGGAGACCCGTTCAAGGACTTCCCCCGGCTGCGCCCCGGAGACGCGGTGATCGTCAACGACGGGACGACCTGGTTCACGTACCGCATCGCGAAAGTGCCCTACCGGACCGTGCCCACCGACACCGCCGTCGTCGACCCCGTCCCCCGCCGTTCCGGCTTCGAGGGGCCCGGCCGCTATCTGACGCTCACCACGTGCGAGCCCGAGTGGGGCAGCAGCCACCGGCTGATCGCCTGGGCGCACCTGGACGCGACGCGGCCGGTGCACGAGGGGAGACCGCCGGCGCTCACCGGCTGACCCGTGCTTTTCCCCAGCTGACCCACGCTCCGGCCGCGGCACTCTAGTCTGGTGCGGGTACCGAATGGAGGGGTCAGCATGTACGGCTGGATCTGGCGGCATCTGCCGGGCAACGCATGGGTGCGCGGCGTCATCGCGCTCGTGCTGGTTCTGGCGGTCGTCTACGCGCTGTTCCAGTACGTCTTCCCCTGGGCGGAGCCGCTGCTCCCGTTCGGTGAAGTGACCGTCGACGGCGCGAGCGCCGGTGGGGCAGGAGCCGGGCAGTGAGCGCACGCATCCTCGTCGTGGACAACTACGACAGCTTCGTCTTCAACCTCGTCCAGTACCTCTACCAGCTCGGCGCCGAGTGCGAGGTGCTGCGCAACGACGAGGTGACCACCGCCCACGCGCAGGACGGCTTCGACGGCGTCCTGCTCTCCCCCGGCCCGGGCACGCCCGAGCAGGCCGGGGTCTGCGTCGAGATGGTGCGCCACTGCGCCGACACCGGTGTTCCGGTCTTCGGCGTCTGCCTGGGGATGCAGTCCATGGCCGTCGCGTACGGCGGTGTGGTCGACCGGGCCCCCGAACTGCTGCACGGCAAGACCTCGCCCGTGGACCACGAGGGCAAGGGCGTCTTCGCCGGGCTGCCCTCCCCCTTCACCGCGACCCGGTACCACTCGCTCGCCGCCGAACCGGGCGCGCTGCCGCCGGAGCTGGAGGTCACGGCCCGCACGGCGGACGGCATCATCATGGGGCTGCGCCACCGGGACCGGGCGGTGGAGGGCGTGCAGTTCCACCCCGAGTCGGTGCTCACCGAGCACGGCCACCTGATGCTCGCGAACTGGCTGGAGCAGTGCGGCGACCAGGGGGCCGTCGCGCGGTCGGCGGGTCTCGCGCCGGTGGTGGGCAAGGCCGCGGCGTGACCACACCCCGCCCCGAGGACGACGCCGGACTTCAGGGCCCGTACGCCCAAGGCGTGTACGGGGCCGACGGGGCGTTCGTCGCGGCGGTGGGCGGGCTCGCGGACCCGCTCAACGACCCGCTTCCGGACCCGCTCAACGACCGGTTCCAGGACCCGCTCAACGACCCGCCCCAGGACCCGCCGGCCGGGCAGCACGCCTCCCCGTGGTTCCGGAGCGAGGCCGTCCAGGGGGACCAGCACAACGGGCGGCAGGACGCGGCGCCGGTGGACGGGACGGTGCCGCCGGCGTACGGGGGGCCTCAGCAGCCCCAGGGGGCCCCGAGCGAGTGGTACGACCCCGAGGGGTACCAACGGGACTGGTACGGCTCCCAGCAGGCGCCTACGCCCTCTCCCGCGCCTTCTCCCGCCGCGGCACCGGCCGACGAGACGCTGGGGCTGCGCACCGCGGACACCCGCCGAATAGTGGCGGAGCCGTACGAACAGCCTGAACGGCCCGAACGGCCCGAGCCGGCTGAAGCGGTCGGTCCGCCCGAGCCCTCCGGCCCGGCTGAACGGTCCGAGCAGGCCGAGCGGGTCACCGGAGGGCGTGCCGAGCGGCGCCGCGCGGCCAGGGGGCGCGGCGGCCGCCGCCCCGCCCCCGCGCCCGCGACGTCCTCCGCCCCCATGTCCCGGGTGGAGGCGCGGCGCGCGGCGAAGGCGGCCAAGGACAGTCCGGCCGTGGTCGCCAGCCGGGCCGTCGGCGAGGTCTTCATCTCGCTGGGCGTCCTGATGCTGCTGTTCGTCACCTACCAGCTCTGGTGGACCAACGTCCGGGCCGAGCAGATCGCCGGCAAGGAGACGAACAAGATCCAGGAGGAGTGGGCCAACGGGGCGGGCGAGCCGGGGGTGTTCGCGCCGGGGCAGGGCTTCGCGATCATGCACATCCCCAAGCTGGACGTCGTCGTCCCGGTCGCCGAGGGCATCAACAAGGAGAAGGTCCTCGACCGGGGCATGCTCGGCCACTACGGCGAGGGCAAGCTGAAGACGGCGATGCCCGAGGACGAGCAGGGCAACTTCGCCGTGGCGGGCCACCGCAACACCCACGGCGAACCGTTCCGCTACGTCAACAAGCTCAGCCCCGGCGACCCGATCGTGGTTGAGACGAGGGACGCGTACTACACGTACGAGATGACCAGCATCCTGCCGCAGACCTCACCGTCCAACATCTCGGTGATCGAACCGATCCCGGTCGGATCCGGGTTCACCGAGCCGGGCCGGTACATCACGCTGACCACCTGCACCCCGGAGTTCACGAGTACCTACCGGCTGATCGTCTGGGGCAAGATGGTCGACGAACGGCCGCGCAGCGAGGGGAAGCCCAAGGCGCTCGTGGGCTGAACATCATCACGACAGGGGCGGTGCGGTGGCAGCGAGGACCGAGCACGACGAGCGGACCGACGTGTCCGCGCCCCCCGCGCCCCGGCCGAGCAGGCACCCCATCGCCACGGCCGTCAGCGTCTTCGGGGAGCTCCTGATCACCGCGGGCCTGGTGCTCGCGCTCTTCGTCGCGTACTCGCTGTGGTGGACCAACGTGCTCGCCGACCGCGAGGCCGACAGGCAGGGAGACACGGTCCGCAGCAGGTGGGCGGACGGGCCGGGCGCCCTGGACACCAAGGACGGCATCGGTTTCCTGCACGTTCCCGCCATGAAGAACGGCGAGGTGCTGGTCAAGAAGGGCACCGACGACACGACCCTGAACAACGGCATCGCGGGCTACTACACGGACCCGATCCCCTCCGCCCTTCCCTGGGACGACGAGGGAAACTTCACGCTGGCCGCGCACCGGGACGGCCACGGTGCCAAGTTCCACAACATCGACAAGCTGAAGAACGGTGACGCGGTCGTCTTCGAGACCAAGGACACCTGGTACGTCTACAAGGTCTACAAGTCGCTCCCCGAGACCTCGAAGTTCAACGTCGACGTGATCCAGCCGGTCCCGGAGGAGTCGGGCGTCAAGAAGCCCGGCCGCTACATCACGCTGACGACCTGCACCCCGGTCTACACGTCGAAGTACCGGTACATCGTCTGGGGCGAGCTGGAGCGTACGGAGAAGGTCGACAAGGACCGTACGAAGCCGGTGGAGCTGCTCTAGCGTCCTTTTCGCACGCGCGGGTCACGACGAAGGGCCCCGGTCACCATCCACGGTGACCGGGGCCCTTCCTCGTACAGGGGACTGCGGGCGGGTGGGCTACCTGCCCGACGGGCCTCCGAAGATGCCGCCGCCGCCCTGGCCCCCGCCCTGGTCCCCGCCGCGGCTTGGGGTGGCGAAGATGTTGACCGCCGAGTTCTTGTCGACGGTCTCACCGACCCCCGGCTGCACCACGGCCACGATGGCGTCGTCGTCCTGCGAACCCTGGACGTTGCCGACCTGCAGGCCCGCCTCCTGGAGCTTCGCCTTGGCCTCGCCGAGCGTCATGCCCTGGATCGGCGGGACCTGGGTCGTCTCCGGTGCCGGCGGCTCCGCGGGGCCCTTGGAGACCTTGAGGACGATCTGCGCGTCCTTGGCGTGCTTACCGGGCTGGGGGGTCTGCTCGACGACGGTGTCCTTCGGCTCCTCCGAGTCGACGTCGGTCCGCGAGATGTCGGTGAAGCCGATGCCCCGCAGCTGCTGTTCCGCCGCCGCGAAGGTGCGGGTGCGCATGTCGGGCAGGTCCAGGGTCTCCTTCTTGGCGACCGTGATGGTCACCTCGGAGCCGTCCTCCGCCTCGCTGCCGCCGTCGGGCTTCTGCCTGATCACCGTGCCCTCGGCCTTCTCGGACTCGACCGCGGTCACGTTGACCGTGAAGCCCTTGTCCTCCAGGGCCTTGCGGGCGCCGTCCTCGGACTTCTCCAGGACGTCGGGCACCTCGATCTTCGGTGCGCCGGAGGAGACCTTGACCTCGACGGTCCCGTTCTCGTCCATCTCGCCGTTCTCCGGAGTCTGCGAGCAGATGTCGCCCTTCTCCTGCTGTTCGCACGGCTCCTCGCCGACGACCTTCAGGACGACCCCTGCTCTCTCGACGAGTTGTTCCGCCTCCTTGACGGTGGAGCCCACCAGGTTCGGCACGGGGACCTGGCTGTCGTTGCCGTTGTCGCTGAAGACGGCCCGCCCGATCAGGATCGCGCCGACGAGCACCAGGATGCCCGCGACGACCAGCAGGATCGTTGAGGTGTTGCTCTTCTTCTGCGGCTGGCGCCGGCGCCCCGGCCGGTCGTCGTAGCCGTAGCCGCCGTCGTCCGGGTTGACCGGCGGCAGCATCGACGTCGGCGCGTTGTTCGGGTCGGTCGGGCGCAGGGCGGCGGTGGGCTGGTCGGCGTTGTAGCCGTCGTAGCCCCCATACCCCGCAGCGCCCATGGCCGCCGCGGCGGCGACCGGCCGGCCGTCGAGGCAGGCCTCGATGTCGGCCCGCATCTCGTCGGCGGACTGGTAGCGGTAGTCCGGGTCCTTGGTGAGCGCCTTCAGCACGATCGCGTCCATCTCGGGCGTGATCTCGGGGTCGAAGTTGCTCGGCGGCTGCGGCTCCTCGCGCACGTGCTGGTAGGCCACGGCAACGGGTGAGTCCCCGACGAACGGGGGCCGGACCGCGAGGAGCTCGTAGAGCAGGCAGCCGGTGGAGTACAGGTCGGAGCGCGCGTCGACCTGCTCGCCCTTGGCCTGCTCCGGGGAGAGGTACTGGGCGGTGCCGATGACCGCGGCGGTCTGCGTCATGGTCATGCCGGAGTCGCCCATGGCCCGGGCGATACCGAAGTCCATGACCTTGACCTGGCCGGTGCGCGTCAGCATGACGTTGGCCGGCTTGATGTCGCGGTGGACGATCTGGGCGCGGTGCGAGTACTCCAGCGCCTGCAGGATGCCGACCGTCATCTCCAGCGTGCGCTCGGGCAGCAGCCGGCGGCCGGAGTGCAGGAGCTCCCGCAGGGTCGACCCGTCGACGTACTCCATCACGATGTACGGGATGGAGACCCCGTCGACGTAGTCCTCGCCGGTGTCGTAGACGGCGACGATCGCGGGGTGGTTGAGCGAGGCGGCCGACTGGGCCTCACGGCGGAACCGGGCCTGGAAGGACGGGTCGCGGGCCAGGTCGGCCCGGAGCGTCTTCACAGCTACGGTGCGGCCGAGCCGGGTGTCGTGGGCGAGGTAGACCTCGGCCATGCCACCACGGCCGAGCACCGAGCCCAGCTCGTACCGGCCGCCGAGGCGACGCGGCTCTTCCATAACTGTTCCAGCCCTCTCCGTCAGTCCTGACCGCACCCGTGTGTGTGGTCCGGCGGTGCGCTGTTCGCGCATACGCTACCGGGCACGCGGTACGTGATCAGCCCGCACCCGTCAGCCGATATCCGACCGGTATCCGATGTCCGGTATGAGCGCGCGGACGCCGTAACGGGTCTCACTGCTTGCCGTCGACGACCGCCTTCATCACGTCGCGCGCGATCGGGGCGGCCAGCCCGCCACCGGAGATGTCGTCCCGGTTTGCGTTGCCGTCCTCGACCACGACGGCGACGGCGACCGGGGAGCCGTTGTCGGTCTTCGCGTACGAGATGAACCAGGCGTACGGCTTCTCGCTGTTGTTCAGACCGTGCTGGGCGGTACCGGTCTTGCCGCCCACTGTGACGCCGGGGATCTGTGCCCTGGTTCCCGTCCCCTTCTCGACGACGGTCTCCATCATCTGCTGGACCTTCTGGGCGTTCTCCCCGGACAGCGCCCGGCCGAGCTCTTCGGGCTCGGCGGTGTAGATGTCGTCCAGGTTGGGCGCCTGGCGCTTGGCGACCATGTACGGCTGCATCAGCTTGCCGTCGTTGGCGATGGCGGAGGCCACCATGGCCATCTGGAGCGGGGTGGCCCGGTTGGACGCCTGGCCGATGCCGGCCATCGCGTTCTGCGGCTTGTTGTCCTCGGGGTAGATGCTCGCGTCGGCGCGGACGGGGGTGAAGACTTCCTTGTTGAAGCCGAACTTGTCCGTCTGCTCGATCATCTTCCTGTTGCCGAGGTCGTCGCTCATCTTCCCGAAGACGGAGTTGCACGACACCCGCAGGGCCTCGCGCAGCGACGCGTTCTCACAGGGGATGTTGCCCTCGTTCTGCAGCGGGATGTTCGTCTGCGGCAGGGTCCAGGGCAGCGGCGAGTTGGTCTTGGCGTCGATGTCGTCGTAGAGCCCGTTCTCCAGGGCGGCGGCGGCGGTGACGACCTTGAAGGTGGAGCCGGGCGGGTAGGTCTCGCGCAACGCCCTGTTGAGCATCGGCTTGTCCTTGTCCTTCAGGAGCTGTTCCCGCGCCTTGGAGTCCTTGTCGGAGTTGCCCGCGAAGACCGAGGGGTCGTACGAGGGGGTGCTCGCGAGAGCCAGGATGGCGCCGGTCTGCGGGTCGAGGGCGACCACGGCGCCCTTCTTGTCCCCGAGCCCCTTGAACGCGGCCTTCTGGGCGGCCTCGTCGAGGGTGGTGACGACGTTGCCGCCCTGCTTCTTCTCGCCGGTGAACATCCCCAGGGTGCGGTTGAAGAAGAGCTGGTCGTCGTTGCCGGTGAGGATGCCGTCCTCGAGGTTCTCCAGCTGCGAGGAGTCGAAGGCCTGCGAGGAGAAGCCGGTCACGGGGGCCCAGAGGGGCCCGTCCTTCCAGACCCGCTTGTACTTGAAGTCGCTGCCGTTGGTCTCGACGGAGCCGGTGACGGCCTTGCCGTCGACGATGATGTTGCCGCGCTCGTGCGCGTACCGCTCGATGCGGATCCGGCGGTTCTCGTCGCGGGTGTTGAGATCGTCGGCGCGGACGTACTGCAGATAGTTGGTCCGCACCATCAGCGCCAGCATGAGGACGCCGCAGAAGATGGCGATCCGGCGCAGGGGCTTGTTCACGGTCGGACCACCTGGGTCATCTCGGCGTCGGTGGACGGTGACGGGGTGGGAGCAGGCCGCCGGGCGGTGTCGCTGATGCGGATCAGGATGGCGATCAGCGCCCAGTTGGCGAGCACGGACGAACCACCGTATGCCAGGAACGGCATGGTCATTCCGCTGAGCGGGATGAGCCCCATCACGCCGCCGGCGACCACGAAGATCTGAATGGCGAACGCCCCGGAGAGGCCGATGGCGAGCAGCTTGCCGAAGGGGTCGCGCGCGGCCAGCGACGTACGGACACCGCGTTCGACGATCAGGGCATAGACCAGCAGGACCGCCATCATCCCGGCCAGCCCCAGCTCCTCGCCGACCGTGGAGAGGATGAAGTCGGCGTTGGCGGCGAACATGATCAGGTCCGAGTGGCCCTGTCCGAGGCCGGTGCCGAGCGTGCCGCCCGAGGCGAAGGCCATGAGGGACTGGCCGAGTTGATCGCTCTGCGCCCAGGTCTCCGGCGAGAAGGGGTCGAGCCAGGCGCTCACACGCTGCTGCACGTGCGACTCGAAGGACGCCACACCGACCGCTCCGACCGCCGACATCAGCAGACCGAAGACGATCCAGCTGGTGCGTTCGGTGGCGACGTAGAGCATCACCACGAACATGCCGAAGAAGAGCAGCGAGGTACCGAGGTCGGTCTCGAAGACCAGGATCAGGATCGACAGGGCCCAGATGGTGATGATCGGTCCGAGGTCGCGGCCGCGCGGCAGGTAGATCCCCATGAAGCGGCGGCTGGCCAGTGCCAGCGCGTCGCGTTTCACCATGAGATAGCCGGAGAAGAAGATCGCGATGAGGATTTTGGCGAACTCTCCCGGCTGGATGGAGAAGGGGCCCAGGCTGATCCAGATCTTCGCGCCGTTCACGGCGGGGAAGAACATCGGCAGAATCAGCAGGATCAGCGCGGCCACCATGGAGATGTAGGTGTACCGCTGCAGGATGCGGTGGTCCTTGAGGATCATCAGCACGGCGACGAAGAAGGCGACGCCGATCGCCGAGTACAGCAACTGCTTGGGGGCGTCGGGGCTGTAGGCCCCGTAGGCCTGTTCCGCACGCTGGATCAGCCGGGGCGACTGGTCCAGACGCCAGATCAGCACCAGACCCAGCCCGTTGAGCAGGGTGGCGAGTGGCAGCAGAAGCGGGTCCGCGTACGGCGCGAACTTGCGCACCACGAGGTGGGCCACGCCGCCGAGCAGGATGAGCCCGGCTCCGTAGCCGAACATGCCCGACGGCAGTGAACCGTCCAGCGCGAGACCTACGTTGGCGTAGGCGAAGACCGAGATGGCGATGGCGAAAACCAGCATCATCAGCTCGGTGTTCCGGCGGCTCGGTGCGTCGATCGCGCCGATGGTGGTCGTGTTGGTGACAACGCTCATGATGCTGAAGGCCCCCTACGGCTTACTGCTTACCGCACTGCGGGACCAGCTTCTTCTCTTCCTCCGAGAGGCTGGGGCCGGGAGTGGGAGTCGCGGTGTTCGGCTTGGTCCCCGTCGCGGGGGGAGTGGCGGAAGTCTCGGCCTCGGCCGCGCGGCGCTGCGCGTCCTTCTTGCAGGCGGATGCCTGGGCGGCGAGCTCGTCGACCTTCTTGCGGGCGTCGGTGATGTTGCCCTCGGCGATCGTCGCCTCGACCTGCTTGCGCTGGTACGGCGGCAGGTACTTGAGCTCGATCTCCGGGTGGTTCTTCTCGACCTTGGAGAGCGAGACCCAGGCGAGGTCCTGACTGATACCGCGGAACAGCGCCACGTTCTCGTTCTGTGCGCCGACGTAGAACTGGGTCTGCGTCCAGCGGTAGCCGCCGTAGAGGCCGCCGCCGATCACGGCCAGGGTCAGCACGGTGAAGACCGTCCGCTTGAGCCACTTACGGCCGCCGCGCGGCCCCGCGAGCTCGTCGTCCGTGTAGGAGTCGTACGAGCCGTCCGGCAGGGAACCGTAACCGGAGTCACCGCTGCCGGGCGGGCCGAAGCCGCCCGAGGGGGGCGGGACGGGGCGGCCGAGACCGGCCGCGCGGCCGGCCGGGGTCTGCATGGCCCCGCCGTCGTTCAGCACTGCCTGGTTCTCCGCGACCGCGCCGACGACGACCGGGGTGTCGCTGAGCCGGCCGGCCAGGGTGTCGTTGTTGTCGACATCCAGGACGTCGGCCACGATGCAGGTGATGTTGTCGGGGCCGCCGCCGCGCAGAGCGAGCTGGATGAGCTCCTGAATGGTCTCCTGCGGGCCCTGGTAGCTGGCCAGGGTCTCTTCCATCGTCTGGTGCGAGACCACGCCGGAGAGGCCGTCGGAGCAGATCAGGTACCGGTCACCGGCGCGGACCTCACGGATGGAGAGGTCGGGCTCGACGTGGTCGCCGCTGCCCAGCGCCCGCATCAGCAGAGAACGCTGCGGGTGGGTGGTGGCCTCTTCCTCGGTGATGCGGCCCTCGTCGACGAGGCGCTGCACCCAGGTGTGGTCCTGGGTGATCTGGGTCAGGACGCCGTCGCGCAGCAGATACGCACGGGAGTCGCCGACGTGCACCAGGCCGAGCCGCTGCCCGGTCCAGAGCAGGGCGGTGAGCGTGGTGCCCATGCCCTCCAGCTGGGGATCCTCCTCGACCATGACGCGCAGCTGCTCGTTGGCCTGCTGCACGGCGGTGGCCAGGGAGGTCAGGAGGTCCGAACCCGGGACGTCGTCGTCGAGCTGGACGAGCGTGGAGATCACCTCGGAGCTGGCGACCTCACCGGCCGCCTGGCCGCCCATGCCGTCGGCGATGGCGAGCAGACGGGGTCCGGCATAGCCGGAGTCCTCGTTCCCCTCCCGGATCATGCCTTTGTGCGATCCGGCGGCGAAGCGCAGGGACAGACTCATGCGCACCTGCCCCGTCGACGCCGCGTCGGGGTACAGCCTGTCTCGAGCCACACTGCCCACCCTCCGGTCGGGAACCGGGCAGCGTCCGTCGTCCAGGCCGCCGCGGCTCGCTCGCTCCGCTCGCTCATTGTCGTACTACTTCCGCAGCTCGATGACGGTCTTGCCGATACGGATCGGCGCGCCCAGCGGAACAGGCGTCGGGGTGGTGAGCCGGGTCCGTTCCAGATACGTGCCGTTGGTGGACCCGAGATCCTCCACGATCCACTGGCCGTCCCGGTCCGGATAGATCCTGGCATGCCTGCTGGACGCGTAGTCGTCGTCCAGCACGATCGTTGAGTCGTGGGCCCGGCCCAAAGTGATGGTCTGGCCCTGGAGCGCGACCGTGGTGCCCGTGAGGGTGCCTTCGGACACGACCAGCTTTGTGGGTGCCCCGCGGCGCTGGCGCCCGGGCTGCTGGCGCTGCTGGGGCGGCGCCGCTTGTTGTTGTTGGCGGCCCTGTTGCGGGCGCGCGTCGGCGGCAGTGCGGCGTGAGCCGCGCTGCGTGACGCGCGTTCCGAACAGGTCGCTGCGGATGACCTGGACGGCCACGATCACGAACAGCCACAGAACAGCCAGGAAACCTAGCCGCATGACCGTCAGGGTCAGCTCTGACATTGCCCCCGCTTCACCCTTCGGCTTGCCGGTAAACGATGGTGGTGCTTCCCACGACGATCCGTGAGCCGTCGCGGAGCGTAGCGCGGGTGGTGTGCTGCCCGTCCACCACGATGCCGTTGGTGGACCCGAGATCCTGGATCGTCGAGGGCGTTCCGGTCCGGATCTCACAGTGCCGGCGCGATACGCCGGGGTCGTCGATCCGCACATCGGCGTCGGTGGATCGTCCCATCACCAACGTCGGGCGGGAAATCTGATGACGGGTGCCGTTGATCTCGATCCAGCGCCGCACCTGGGCATCCGGCAGGGCGGCGGGCCCGGTCGGCGGGCGCCGGTCGCTCGTGGGGGCCGTCGGCCGCACACCGCCGGGCGGCGGGGCCGCGGGCATCGGCGGAGCGGCGGCCGGGGGGTAGCCGTAGCCACCGGGGGCCTGCGGGGCGGCGGGCCGCCCCGGGGCGGCCCGCTGGGGCTGGTCGGGCTGATCCAGCTGTGACGAACTCGATGCCAGGGTGCGGCTGCGCACCCGGTAGAGACCGGTGTCGAGGTCGTCGGCCTTCTCCAGGTGGACCTTGATCGGCCCCATGAAGGTGTAGCGCTGCTGCTTGGCGTAGTCGCGCACCAGGCCGGACAGCTCGTCGCCCAGCTGGCCCGAGTACGGGCTGAGCCGCTCGTAGTCGGGGGTGCTGAGCTCGACGATGAAGTCGTTGGGGACGACGGTCCGCTCGCGGTTCCAGATCGTCGCGTTGTTGTCGCACTCCCGCTGGAGGGCTCCCGCGATCTCCACCGGCTGCACCTCGGACTTGAAGACCTTGGCGAAGGTGCCGTTGACCAGCCCTTCGAGGCGCTGCTCAAAACGCTTCATGACCCCCATGGGGCACCTCCTCCGGTGTCATCGTCCCTGTACTGCTTACTGATCGTATCCACGCGTCGGGAAATCGGCTGGTTCCCCTTCTCTGCCCTGTGGATGAGTGTCACCCCTCACACGGATCGTAGAGGTGGCCTCCTCACAGTGTCCCGCACACGCGATGCTCTCTGGAGGAGTGGGGGCGGCGGCTCCGCGTTCCCGTTTCCCCTGCCGGGATCTGCGAAACAACGGATGTGAATCCACCCTGTCCACCGTGCTAATCTTCCGGATGTCGCCAGGCGCTCGCACCACACAGGTGAGAGAGAGTCTGGAAACACCACTCTTGCGCGAGTGGCGGAACGGCAGACGCGCTGGCTTCAGGTGCCAGTGTCCTTAGGGACGTGGGGGTTCAAATCCCCCCTCGCGCACAACTGTGGGTCACTCGTGACCTCAAGGTTGATATGAGATGCAACCCCCGCTTCGGAGAGATCCGGAGCGGGGGTTCTTCGTTGTTGCGTCGTTGGACGTCCGCTGTGTCGGCGGCCAGGTGGTTGGGTAAACAGGGCGTGCGGTCGGTATGCCCTGCCGGAGCCCTGGGCGCTTACTGGAGCGGTTTCCGGACAGACCGATGGTCTGCGAGGCGGCGTACATGCATACGCTGACCGCAGAGGCTGGATCGACGGCTGCTCGGCAGTGAAGGGCTGAGCGCACAGAACGTCCCGGAGGCAGGAAATGGCGAAGCAGGCTCGCGCGGTGCAGACGTGGCGGTCGATCGTGGATGCCGCGGCGAGTGTCTTCGACGACTACGGCTACGAGCGTGCCGCCATCTCGGAGATCCTCCGCCGGGCCAAGGTGACCAAGGGGGCGTTGTACTTCCACTTCGCGTCCAAGGAGGCCATCGCCCAGGCGATCATGGACGAGCAGACCTCCACGGTCGATTTCGCCCAGGACGGATCTCCGCTCCAGTCGCTGGTGGACGGCGGCCAGCAGTTCGCCTACGCCCTGCGCCACAACGCGATGGCGCGCGCCGGGACCCGCCTCTCCATCGAAGGTGTCTTCCTCGGCGGGCCGCACCCCTGGGGCGACTGGATCGACGCGACGGCCCGGATGCTGGAGCTGGGCAAGGAGCGGGGCGAGGTACTGCCCCATGTCGATCCGATGGTGTCGGCCAAGGTCATCGTGGCTTCGTTCACCGGTATCCAGCTGATATCGGAAGCCGACTCCGGGCGCGCCGATCTGCGTGAACAGGTGGCCGAGATGTGGCGCCACCTCCTTCCGTCGATCGCCCACCCCGGTGTCATCGCCCACATCAAGCCCGAGGGCCGGGTGGATCTTGCGGCCCAGGCACGCGAGAAGGCGGAGCAGGCCGAGCGGGAGGCCCGGGAGATCGCCGCCGCCGCGGAGGCGGCCCGTGGCGCCACGCCGGTCGGCCGGCACGGTGGGGGTGGCCCGCGCGGCGGTGGCGTCGGTCGCGGTACACGGGACCAGCCCGAGGGGGAAGGCGCCGATGAACCTGGCGGGGCCGAGGCCGAGGCCGAGGCCGAAGCGACAGCGGCGGTCGGCGGGCGGCTCTGACCGGACGTGCCGTGCCGGACGTTTCACGTGAAACGTCCGGTTGCTGATGCGCAGGGCCGTGGAACTCGATCGAGTTCCACGGCCCTGTTTTTCGTTGTGGCGGTACCTGCCGGATCAGGCGGCGAGGCGGGTGGCGAGGGCCTTGGCCTTCTGCCGGGCCTCGTCGAACGCTTTGGCGCGAGAAGCCTTCGGCGAGCGGGACCAGCTCGGCCATCGACGGCTGCGAGTGGGCGAGGGTCAGCTCCGGAACGATGGTGTCCACCTCGGCGGAGAAACATGCTCGTGAGCAGCTTCTCCAAGTAATTCTGGACAACCTCGAAGTCCTCGCGCGGGGCTGCCCGGAACGTACGAGCCGCGGCTGGCCCCGGCGCAGCGGGTCGTCGGCGCCCGCGATCACCGCCGCCGCGGCCAGGTGGGGCGGCGGGTCGGAGGCGAGGTCGCGGTGGGAGCCGGGCACCGGCTGCTGAGGGCCTCCGACCGGTGCTGACGACCATGGAAAACGGCGGTACGGTCGTGCTCGGTCGGAGAGTTGACGAGGCGGGGGAGGCGACGTTCCATGGGCGTCATCGAAGGCGTGAGCGGCGCGGGGGCGGACCTCGGTGGAGAGTTGGCCCCGGAACAGCGGGTCCCGGGGGCGGAGCCCCGTATACCGTTCGTGCCCGGCTTCGCCCGGCGCGGGGAGACGGGTTCACCCAGGGCGGCGGGCAAGGCGCTCCGTAGCCGTGTACCACGCTCCGCGCACGGTGCGCTGATTCTCCCGTCGGGCCGTCCCGATGCGGTGCTCGCCGTCGAGGAGTCCAACCGCGGCCGGGTGCCGGGGCTCGCGCCGATCCGGGTGGGACGGATGGCTGCCTCGCCCTTCGCCTTCCTGCGCGGCTCGGCCGGGCTGATGGCCCACGACCTGATGGGGACCCCGGTCACCGGAGTGGGCGCTCAACTCTGCGGTGACGCCCATGCCGCCAACTTCGGTCTCTACGGTGATGCCCGGGGCAATCTGGTCATCGACCTCAACGACTTCGACGAGACCGTCTTCGGCCCCTGGGAGTGGGACCTCAAGCGGCTCGCCACCTCGCTGGTCCTGGCGGGCCGGGCCGCCGGGGCGGACGAGGACACCTGCCGCAAGGGCGCTTTCGACACCGTGGGCGCCTACCGCCGCACCATGCGGCTGCTGGCGCGGCTGCCCGCGCTCGACGCCTGGAACGCCATCGCGGACGAGGAGCTCGTCTCGCACACGGACGCCCGCGATCTGGTCGGCACCCTGGAGAGGGTCTCGGAGAAGGCCCGCAGGAACACCAGCGCCCGGTTCGCCGCCCGGTCCACGGAGGACTGCCTCGACGGCGGCCGGCGCTTCGTCGACGCCCTGCCGGTGCTGCGCCGGGTGCCGGACGCGGAGGCCGCGGCGGTCGCGGCGGGGCTAGGCGGCTATCTGGCCACGGTCTCCGAGGACCGGGTGCCCCTGCTGACGCGGTACGCGATCCACGACGTGGCGTTCCGGGTGGTCGGCACCGGCAGCGTCGGGACCCGGTCGTACGTGGTTCTGCTGCTCGACCACCGTGGGGAGCCGCTGGTCCTCCAGGTGAAGGAGGCGCGTCCGTCGGCGCTGGCGCCCTATCTGCCGGCGGCCGGCTTCGAGGCCCCCCCGGAGGGCCACGAGGGCCGACGGGTGGTGCTCGGCCAGAAGCGGATGCAGGTCGTCAGCGACATCCTGCTCGGCTGGACGGACGTGGACGGCAGGCCGTACCAGGTGCGCCAGTTCCGTAACCGTAAGGGCAGCGTGGACCCCGCCGCGCTCACCGTCGAACAGGTCGACGACTACGGCCGGATGACCGGGGCCCTGCTGGCCCGCGCGCACTCCCACAGCGCCGATCCCCGCCTGCTCGCGGGCTACTGCGGCAAGAACGACGAGCTCGACGGGGCGGTGGCCGACTTCGCGGTGGCCTACGCCGACCGTACGGAGGCGGACCACGCGGAGCTGGAGCGGGCGATCAAGACGGGCCGGGTGGCCGCCGAGCGCGGGATATGAGGGTGCCGCGGTGACACGGTCCGGCCCGGCGTCCGCTCTGCCGGGCCCGCGCCGGAGACCGCGCGGTACGGGGCGCGCGGCCGTGGCCATACGCTGGACGGGTGACCCACGAAGCCGCCGGGGTGCCTCCCACCCGGAACGATGATGACCGGCAGGACAACGACCTGCCCGCGGGGCCGCAGCCCGCCCCGGAAGCCCCGGACGCTCCGGAAGCCCAGGACGTTCCGGACGCCCCGGCCTCTCCGGACGCCCCTGCCTCTCCGGCGGGGGACGCCGGGCCGGCCGGTGACCCGCAGGACGCCGCGCCGCGCCCCGAGGCGCGGCTTGCCAAGGCCGTGCAGGCCGCCGAGCAGGCGCTGATCGAGTTCGAGATCGCGGTGGAGACCTTCCGGGTGGAGGTCGAGAACTTCTCCCGGCTGCACCACCAGAAGCTCGGCCCGATGTACGCGCGCCTCGACGAGCTGGACGCGCAGATCGCCGAGGCACGGGCCGCGAAGACGGGTGACCCCGAGGACCTGCGCAAGGCCAAGGAGGCGCGGGACATCGTCATGCCGATGCCCGGGGTCGACGAGCTCTTCCACGACTGGATGGACTCCGACGGGCTCTCCCCCGAGGCGTCCGCCATGCTGACCGAGCAGCCGGTACGGCCGCCGAAGCGGGTCAGGCCGAGCGAGGAGGCCCGCAAGCTCTACCGGGAGCTGGCCCGCAAGGCCCACCCGGACCTGGCCCAGGACGAGCCGGAACGGGAGCGCCGGGACGAGTTCATCACCCGCGTGAACGCCGCCTACGGGCGCGGTGACGTCGAGCTGCTCAAGGAGCTGGCGGCCGAGTGGGCGGCGGGCCCGGCCCAGCCGCTCGCCCCGCTCAGCGAGAGCGAGGAGCTCTACGCCCGGCTGGAGTGGCTCAGCAGGCGCAAGGAGCTGCTCACGGTGCTCGCCAAGGAGCTGGAGGAGGGCGCGATCGGCTCGATGCTCCGGATGGCTCCGGACGACCCTGACCAGCTGCTGGAGGACATCGGGGAGCAGCTCCTGGGCGAGGTGTCCCGGCGTGAGGCCGAGCTCGCGGAGATGGTGCAGTAGCGTTCCCGGGACGTGGCCACTACGTACGAGAGAAGGCATGACCCATGAACTTCGCCCCGCTGCCCTCGGTGGACGTCGCTGAGGTGCCGTCGGACGGCCTGGTCCTGGACGTCCGCGAGAACGACGAGTGGGCGGCCGGTCATGTCGAGGGTGCGCTGCACATTCCGATGAGCGACTTCGTGGGCCGGTTCGGTGAGCTGACGGAGGCCGCCGGGGACGGCCGGCGCGTCCATGTGATGTGCCGGGTCGGCGGCCGGTCCGCCCAGGTCACGCAGTACCTGGTCCAGCAGGGGATCGACGCCGTGAACATCGACGGGGGCATGCTCGCCTGGGACGGGGCCGGGCGTCCGATGGTCACGGACGACGGAGCCTCGGCCTTCGTCCTCTGATGACGTCTGCCGTCTCCTGCCCGCGTCAGGCCAGTGGGTGGGCGGCCAGCAGGTCACCCAGTGCCTCCTCGTGGGCCGCCGCCGGGCCGAGGGAGAGCTCGATCTGCTTCGCCCAGGCGTGGAAGCGGTGCAGCGGGTAGTCGGTGTCCGCGCCGAAGCCGCCGTGCAGGTGCTGGGCGGTCTGCACGATGCGGCGCACCCCGTCGGACGCCCAGATCTTCGCCACGGCGATGTCGCCCGCGGCCGGCAGCGGGCCCCCGGCACCGGTGGAGATCCGCCAGGCGGCCTGCCAGAGCGTCACCTCCATCGCCCGCAGGTCGATGTACCGGTCGGCGGCCTGCACCGCGACCGCCTGGAACGTGGCGACGGGAAACCCGAACTGCTCGCGCTTGCCGGTGTATTCGGCGGTCATCGCGAGCACCCGCTCGCCCAGCCCGAGCGCCAGCGCGCAGGTCCCCGTGGTGAGCAGGTCCCGCAGCCGGTCCCAGGCCCCGGGCGCGTCGATCAGTTCCCGCGCTTCTACGCGTACGCCGTCGAGCCGGACCTCCGCCAGGCGTTCGCCGCTGGTGGAGACCTGGTCCGCGAGGGTGACGCCCTGGAGGGCGGGGTCCACGAGGGCCAGGACGGCCCGGCCCTCGCCGGTGTGGGCGGGGAGCGCTATCCGGTCGGCCGCCTGGGCCCAGGGGACCGCCGACTGCACGCCGTCCAGCACCCAGCCCGAAGCATCGGCCCCGGACCCCACCGGCCGTGCGGTGACGGCGAGTTCGGCCGGGTCGTGGCCGGAGCGCCCGTTGGCGCCGGCGGTCAGGACCAGTTCGCCCCTGGCGACCCGGGGCAGCAGCGCGGCCGCGAGGGTGCGCTCCCCGTACCGCTCGACGGTCATGGCGACCGCGCAGCTCTCCAGCAGCGGGACCCTGGCCAGGACCCTGGCCGCCTCGCGCAGGACCAGGCAGAGCGCGACCGGGCCGAGCCCGGCGCCGCCGTACTCCTCCGAGAGCGTGAGACCGAGCAGGTCCGAGCCCGCGAGCGTGCCCCACAGCCGGCGGTCGATGTCCTCGGCCACGGCCCCCGGCGTCAGGGCGGGGCTGGGCACGCTGTCGGGCGCGACGCCGGAGAAGGCCGCCCGGGCCGCCTCCACGGCTGCCTGCTCTTCCTCGGTGAAGGTGAAGTCCACTGTCCCGGCCTCCCGTTGGCGGTGCCTGGCGGGCCGTCAAGATAGAACAGGTTCCAGGAGAAGGGAACAGGTTCTGCGGGAGGGAGCGTCTCCTACGGGCAGGGAACGGCGTCAGCGGTCGAAGTCCAGCTCCACCTCCGGGGTGAGCGGATGCGACTGGCAGGCCAGCACGAACCCCGCGTCCGTCTCCTCCGGCTCCAGCGCGAAGTTCCGCTCCATCCGGACCTCTCCCGAGACGAGGAACGCCCGGCAGGTTCCGCACACCCCGCCCTTGCAGGCGTATGGAGCGTCCGAGCGGCTGCGCAGCACCGTCTCCAGCAGCGACTCCGTGTCCTGGACGGGCCAGCGGCCCGAACGGCCGTGCAGGGTGGCCGTCAGCGTGGCATCGGAGGGCGCGGCGACCTTGACGACCGTGACATCGGAGGGACCGTCGTCGACGTGGAAGATCTCCTGGTGGACCCGGGCCCGGTCGACGTCCAACGCGCGCAGGGCCTTCTCCGCGCCCCGTACGAGACCGAGCGGCCCGCACAGGAACCAGCCGTCCACCTCCGCCACCGGAAGCACCGCCGGCAGCAGGGCTGTGATCCGCTCGGTGTCCAGGCGGCCGGAGGGAAGCCCCGCCGACTGCTCCTCCCGGGAGAGGGCGGTGATCAGCTGGAAGCGGTCCGGATAGCGGTCCTTGAGGTCGGCCACCTCGTCCAGGAACATCGTGGAGGCCGCCGTGCGGTCGCTGCGGATCAGGCAGAACCGCGCCTTCTCCTCCCGCGCCAGGAGGGTGGCCGCCATCGACAGCACCGGCGTGATCCCGCTGCCGCCGACCACCGCCGCGAAGAGACCCGGACGCGGCTCCAGCACGAAGCGGCCCATCGGAGGCATGGCGTCCACCTGGTCCCCGACGGACAGCTCCTTCAGGGCGTAGGTGGAGAACGCCCCGCCCGCGACGCCGCGGATGCCGACCCGGACCACCGGATCGGCGGGCTGTTCGGTGGCCGGTGTGCAGATCGAGTACGAACGGCGGATCTCCTTGCCGTCCACGCGGAAGCGCACGTTGAGGTGCTGGCCAGGCTTGTGGCGGAAGATTTCGCGGAGCTCGGCCGGCACGGTGAAGGTCACGGCCACCGCATCGTCCGTGATCCGTTCTATCGCGCTGACCCGGAGCGGATGGAACATCTACAACTCCTTGAAGTGGTCGAACGGTTCGCGACAGGCGACGCAGCGGCGCAGAGCCTTGCACGCCGTGGAGGAGAACCGGCTGAGCAGCTCCGTGTCCGTGGAGCCGCAGTGCGGGCAACGCACCGAGAGCGTCAGGGGCACCGGCCCGCCGTCGGCACTGTGGGCGCGCGGGGGCGCTATGCCGAACTCGGCGAGCTTGCGGCGCCCTTCGGCGCTGATGTCGTCGGTCGACCAGGCCGGTGCGAGCACCGTGACCACGGAGACCTCGGGCACGCCGTTCTCGTGCAGCACCCGCTCGATGTCGGCGGACATGGCCTCGATCGCCGGGCAGCCGGTGTACGTCGGGGTGAGCCGCACCGTCACCCTGCCCGGGCCCTCCACGTCCACGCCCCGCAGGACGCCGAGCTCGGCAAGGGTCAGCACCGGGAGCTCGGGGTCCGGGACGGAACCGGCGAGGGAGCGCAGCTCCGCCTCCAGCGGGGTGTCGGTCACCATGACGCCCCCGGGTGGCTGCGGTGCAGGTGCTGCATCTCGGCGAGCATCCGCCCGAACGGCTCGGTGTGCACGCCCTGCCGTCCCGCGCCCGCCGTCCAGGCGCCGGTCCGCGGACCGGACGGCAGCGTCAGCGTGGCCCGCTCCACGGTGCCGGTGACGGCGGCGAGCCAGGTGCCCTCCAGCTCCGGCAGGTCGACGCCGGAGCCGGTGGCGTCGAGCCCTTCGACCGGCTGGAACATCTCGCCGGTGAAGCGCCAGAGCGCCTCCAGGCCGGTCTGCATCCGCTCGTGGCTCTCGGCGGTGCCGTCGCCGAGCCGCAAGGTCCACTGCTCGGCGTGGTCGCGGTGGTAGGCGACCTCCTTGACGGCCTTCGCCGCGAGGTCCGCGAACTCCCCGCCCCCGGCCGCCAGCCGCTCGTACAGCAGTTGCTGGTAGACCGAGAAGTAGAGCTGCCGGGCGATGGTGTGGGCGAAGTCCCCGTTGGGCCGCTCGACCAGCTGGAGGTTGCGGAAGGCCCGCTCCTCGCGGAGGTAGGCCAGCTCGTCCTCGTCGCCGACGAGGGAGAGCAGCACCCTCGCCTGCCCCAGCAGGTCCAGGGCGATGTTGGCGAGCGCCACCTCCTCCTCCAGGACGGGGGCGTGGCCCGCCCACTCCCCCAGCCGGTGCGAGAGCACCAGCGCGTCGTCGCCGAGGGCGAGGGCCGCGCTCACAGGTGCTTCACCCCGTCCGGGATCTCGTAGAAGGTCGGGTGGCGGTAGGGCTTGTCCCCGGCCGGCTCGAAGAACGAGTCCTTCTCGTCGGGGGAGGAGGCGGTGATCCGGGTGGAGGGGACCACCCAGATCGAGACGCCTTCGGAGCGCCGGGTGTAGAGGTCGCGCGCGTTGCGCAGGGCCATCTCGGCGTCGGGCGCGTGGAGGCTGCCCGCGTGGGTGTGGGAGAGCCCGCGCCGCGAGCGCACGAACACCTCCCACAGCGGCCAGTCGGTCGAGCTGCTCATGCCGTCTCCTCCACGTGCTGTGCCTGCTGTGCCTGCTGTGCCTGCTGTGCGTGCTGTACGGGCGGGGTGGTGTGCTTGGCCGCGTACGCGGCGGCCGCGTCCCGGACCCAGGCGCCCTCTTCGTGGGCCCTGCGCCGCTGGGTGATCCGCTGCTCGTTGCACGGACCGTTGCCCTTGAGGACCTCCTGGAACTCCGTCCAGTCGATCGCGCCGAAGTCGTGCTGGCCGCGCTCCTCGTTCCACCGGATGCCGGGGTCCGGCAGGGTCAGGCCCAGCGCCTGCGCCTGTGGCACGCAGATGTCCACGAAGCGCTGCCGCAGCTCGTCGTTGGAGTGCCGCTTGATCTTCCAGGCCATCGACTGCTCGGAGTGGGCCGAGGCGTCGTCGGGCGGGCCGAACATCATCAGGGAGGGCCACCACCAGCGGTCCACCGCGTCCTGGGCCATCGCGTGCTGGGCCTCGGTGCCGCGGCTGAGGGCGAGCAGCAGCTCGTACCCCTGGCGCTGGTGGAAGGACTCCTCCTTGCAGATGCGGACCATCGCGCGCGCGTAGGGGCCGTAGGAGCAGCGGCAGAGCGGCACCTGGTTGGTGATGGCCGCGCCGTCCACCAGCCAGCCGATCGCGCCGACGTCGGCCCAGGTCAGGGTGGGGTAGTTGAAGATCGACGAATAGCGCTGGCGGCCGGCGTGGAGCTTGTCGAGCAGCTCCTCGCGGCTGGTGCCCAGCGTCTCGGCCGCGCTGTAGAGATACAGGCCGTGTCCGGCCTCGTCCTGGACCTTGGCCATCAGGATCGCCTTGCGGCGCAGCGAGGGCGCGCGGGTGATCCAGTTGGCCTCGGGCTGCATGCCGATGATTTCCGAGTGGGCGTGCTGGGCCATCTGGCGGACCAGCGTCGCGCGATACGCCTCGGGCATCCAGTCGCGGGGCTCGATGCGGTCGTCGGCCGCCACGGCGGCGTCGAAGACCGCGAGACGTGCCGCGTCCGCCGCGTCCGGGGCCGTACCCGCGGCCTGCCCTGCCGCTTTTGCCGTGCCTGAGGTGCTCTGCGTCTTCTGGTCCGCAGTCACTGCCGCCATCCCGGGCTCCCTACCGACCGATCGTTCGGTTCATTGACTTCAATGGTCGGTCGGAGGCCCGTAGGGTGTCAACCCTGTGGATAACCGAGTGGTGATCGATCGTGAGCGGGGCGGGATGGATGCGGACCACGACGGGAGCTCCGGGCGCGGGGATTCCGGCAGCGTGCACGAGGACGTCCGGCCGCAGGCCGTGAGCCACGCGCACTCCGAAGCGGATGCTCCGGCACCCGGAACGGATGCTCCCGCACCCGAACCGGACGCTCCGGAGCCGGCCCCGGATCCCCCCGGGGCCGGCGTCGGCATAGCCGGCCTCTCCATCGGCTACCAGGTCGTCGCCGCCCTGGCCCTCTCCCTCATCGGGCTCCTGGCCTGCGCACAGGTGGCGATGGTCTTCCTGCACGTCGCCCCGTCCAACACGCTGACCAAGCAGCACGGCAAGACGGTCGACGACTGGATCTACCCCGAGTTCGAGCAGAACTGGAAGCTCTTCGCCCCCAACCCGCTCCAGCAGAACATCGCCGTCCACGTCCGGGCCGAGGTGGCCGGGGCCGACGGGCGCCGCACCACCGACTGGATCAGCCTCACCGACGTGGACGCCGACGCGATACGCGGCAATCTCTTCCCCAGCCATGTGAACCAGAACGAGCTCCGCCGGGGCTGGGACTTCTACGTGAACTCGCACGACGACCGGAACAAACCCAACGGGCTGCGCGGCGACCTCTCCGAGCGCTACATCCGGCGCATCGCGATGCTGCGGCTGAGCGGGATCGACCTGGGCGGCACGGTCGAACGGATCCAGATGAGGTCGGCCAGCAGCATGATCTCCCCGCCCTCGTGGTCCACCGAGAAGGCCAACACCCGCCCGAACTACCGCGTACTTCCCTGGTGGTCCGTGACCCCCGACGATCTGCCCGCACCGCGTGACGCGGCACGCGCCGAGGAGGGGGACAAGTGACCACCACCCCGCCCACCGCACCCCCGTCCGGCAGGCCCGTCCCCGCTCCGGGGCCCGGCGCGCCGCCCCCCGGCGCACCGGACCGGATCGCCGCCGCCGGGACCGCTCTGGCCCGCGCCATCCAGCGCGTCACCGCATCGGCCCTCGGCCCGTACCAGAGCGCCGTCATCCGGATCGGCTTCGCCGCCACCTACCTGTTCTTCCTGGTGCGCGAGCTGCCGCACCGCCATGAGCTGTACGGCCCCGACAGCCCGTGGCACTGGGACCTGGCCCGGCAGCTCACGTCCGGGAACGACGCCTTCTCCGTCCTCCTCTGGTCGGACAGCGTGCTCTGGTTCGAGGCGGTGTACGCGCTCACCGTGCTGTCCGCCGCCGGCCTGCTCCTGGGGTGGCGTACCCGGACCATGTCGGTCCTCTTCATGGTCGGCGTGCTCTCCGTACAGAACCGCAGCGTCTTCATGGGCGACGGTGGCGACAACGTCATCCACCTGATGGCGATCTACCTGGTGCTGACGCGCTGCGCCCGGGTCTGGTCGCTGGACGCCCGCCGCGCGGCCCGCGACACGGCGCGCGGCGCGCTGGGCCTGCCGCCCCGGCGCGACACCACGGGCCCGGTGCTCTGGGCGGTCCTCGGCCCGGTCCTGCTGGGGGCCACCCTGATGGACGGCCTCGGCGGGACCTGGTGGCTGCCCGTACTGCTGTGGATCCTCTGGCTCTCCGCCGCCGCCTGGTGGGCCGCGAACCGCTTCGCGCCCGAGGGGCAGCCGCGCGCCCTGCTCGATGTGCTGGCCAACCTCGCGCACAACGCCACGCTCGTCGTGATCATGGTCGAGGTCTGCCTGATCTACGCGACCGCCGGCTGGTACAAGATCCAGGGCTCGCGCTGGCAGGACGGCACCGCGCTCTACTACCCGCTCAAGCTCGACTACTTCGCCCCGTGGCCCGCCCTGTCGGACGTGCTCGCCTCCAGCGGGCTGATGGTGATGGTGCTGACGTACGCGACGGTCATCGTCCAGGTCGCGTTCCCGTTCACCCTGTTCAACCGGCGGCTCAAGAACGTCCTGCTGGTCATCATGATCGGCGAGCACGCGGGGATCGCCCTGCTGCTCGGGTTGCCGTTCTTCTCGATGGCGATGATCGCGGCGGACGCGGTGTTCCTGCCGACGGTCTTCCTCGTCTGGCTGGGCGGCCGGGCCGCGCTGGGCCGGCAGCGGCTGCTCGCGCTGGTGCCCCTGCCCTCCCGGTCCCGGCGGGGGGAGAACGCGCCGGACGTCCCCGGCGCGCGGCCGGCACCCGGAACGGACCGGCCGGACGGCGAAGGCCGCAGCGGTACGGGCGAAGGCCACGACGTTACGGGGGAGGCCCCGCCGCACGGTGCCGGCGGGGGCCATACGCTCGTCGGGTGAGCAGCGAGACCGGCACGGCCGGCAGTACCCCAGAGCCCGCACCCGTGGACCCCGTCCCGGCGGATCCCCTCCAGTACGACGACGGCTACGGGCAGGAGATCGGCGTCGGGCCGCACCCGCTGCCCTGGCCCGAAGGCGAGCGCTACGACCCCGAGCTGCTGGCCCACGGCGACCGGCGCAACGTCGGTGACGCGTACCGCTACTGGACGCGGGAGGCGATCGTCGCCGATCTCGACCTGCGGCGGCACGACTTCCACGTGGCCGTGGAGAACTGGGGCCACGACTTCAACATCGGCTCGGTCGTGCGGACCGCCAACGCCTTCCTGGCGAAGGAGATCCACATCGTGGGCCGGCGGCGCTGGAACCGGCGAGGCGCCATGGTCACCGACCGCTACCAGCATGTGCGCCACCACCCGGACACGGCGGACCTGACCGCGTGGGCGGCCGCCGAGGGGCTGCCGATCATCGGGATCGACAACCTCCCCGGCGCCGTACCGCTGGAGCGGACCGAGCTGCCGCGCCGATGCGTGCTGCTGTTCGGGCAGGAGGGGCCCGGCCTGACCGAGGAGGCGCGCAAGCACGCCTCGATGGTGTGCTCGATCGCCCAGTTCGGCTCGACCCGGTCCATCAACGCGGGGGCCGCGGCGGCGATCGCGATGCACGCGTGGGTGCAGCGTCACGCCGATGTTCCCGACCCCCAGGACGCCCACTAGCTACGCCTGGCGGCGCACTTCGACCACCCGGAAGCGGTTGGCGACGAAGGCCGCGTCGCACAGGGCGGCGTTGGCCGCCGGGTTGCCGCCCGAGCCGTGGAAGTCGGAGAACGCGGCCGTCTGGTTGACGTAGACCCCGCCGGTCAGGTTCAGCGAGAGCTGGGCCGACTCGTCCAGGCAGACATCCTCGATCGCCCGCTCCACCTCGGCGGAGGTGGTGTAGGCGCCGACGGTCATGGCGCCCTTCTCGCGGATCGTGCGGCGCAGGAGCTCCAGGGCGGCGGACGTCGACTCGACCGCCACGGCGAAGGAGACCGGACCGAAGCACTCCGAGAGGTACGCCGCGTCCTCGTCGGTCTTGGTGCCGTCGAGCTTGACGACGACCGGCGTACGGACGACGGCGTCGGGGAATTCGGCGTTGGCGACCGTACGGGAGGGCAGGGCCACCTCGCCCAGCTCACCGGCCGCCTCCAGCCGGGCCTTGACGTCCGGGTTGACCAGGGCGCCGAGCAGGGCCGCAGCGCGGGCGTCGTCGCCGAGGAGCTTGGTGACGGCCGCCGCGATGTCGGCGACCACCTCGTCGTACGACTTGGCGCCGTCGTCCGTGGTGATGCCGTCCCGGGGGATCAGCAGGTTCTGCGGGGTGGTGCACATCTGCCCGCTGTAGAGCGAGAGGGAGAACGCCAGGTTGGCGAGCATGCCCCGGTAGTCGTCGGTGGAGTCGACGACGATCGTGTTGACGCCGGCCTTCTCCGTATAGACCTGAGCCTGGCGGGCGTTGGCCTCCAGCCAGTCGCCGAAGGCGGTGGAGCCGGTGTAGTCGATGATCCGGATCTCGGGGCGGACCGCGAGGGCCTTGGCGATGCCCTCGCCCGGCCGCTCGGCGGCGAGCGCGACCAGGTTGGCGTCGAAGCCCGCCTCGGTGAGCACCTCACGGGTGATGCGGACGGTGAGCGCGAGCGGCAGCACGGCCCTGGGGTGCGGCTTCACCAGCACGGGGTTGCCGGTGGCGAGCGAGGCGAACAGGCCAGGGTAGCCGTTCCAGGTGGGGAAGGTGTTGCAGCCGATGAGCAGCGAGATCCCGCGGCCGGCCGTGGTGAACGACTTGCTCAGCTTCAGCGGATCGCGCTTGCCCTGCGGCTTGGACCAGTCCGCGGTCCGCGGCGTGCGGACCTGCTCCTGATAGGCGTACGCGACGGCTTCCAGACCGCGGTCCTGCGCGTGCGGGCCGCCCGCCTGGAACGCCATCATGAAGGCCTGGCCGCTCGTGTGCATCACGGCGTGGGCCAGTTCGTGGGTGCGGGCGCTGATCCGCGCCAGGATCTCCAGGCAGACCAGGGCCCGGGTCTCGGGACCCGCCGCGCGCCAGGCGGCCGTGCCGGCCTTCATCGCCGGGAGCAGGACGTCCAGGTCGGCGTGCGGATACTCGACGCCGAGCTCCGGGCCGTACGGCGAGGTCTCCCCGCCCGTCCAGCCGTCGGTGCCCGGCTGGCCGAGGTCGAGCCGGGTGTTCAGCACCGCGTCGAACGCGGCCCTGCCCTCGGCCGCCCCGAGACTGCCCGGGGCGCCGCCCTCGCCGTACGCCTTCGGGTGCTCGGGGTGCGGGGACCAGTACGCGCGCGTACCGATCGTGTCGAGGGCCTGGTCGAGCGTGGGCCGGTGGGTCTCGGACAGCTGCTGGGGGGTGAGCGCGGCGGCCATGGCGGACCAACTCCTCATCGAGCCGGGCGGGGACGTACGGACGGAGTTAGAGTAACCGAACGATCGGTCGGGACAAGGGGCCCCAGGGAACCTGTGGACAACTGATGGGGGAGGATCGCGGACATGACCACGGCCAAGCGGGACACGTACACCCCGGAGACTCTGCTCACCGTCGCTGTTCGTGTCTTCAACGAGCGAGGCTACGACGGCACCTCCATGGAGCATCTCTCCAGGGCGGCGGGCATCTCCAAGTCCTCCATCTACCACCATGTGGCGGGCAAGGAGGAGCTGCTGCGCCGGGCCGTGAGCCGGGCGCTCGACGGGCTCTTCGCCATCCTCGACGAGCCGGGGGCGGTGCGCGGGCGCGCGATCGAGCGCGTCGAGTACGTCACGCGCCGGACCGTCGAGGTTCTGATGGCGGAGGTCCCCTACGTCACCCTGCTGCTGCGGGTGCGCGGCAACACGAAGACGGAGCGCTGGGCGCTGGAGCGGCGGCGCGAGTTCGACCAGCGGGTGGCGGAGCTGCTGAAGGCCGCGGTGGCCGACGGGGATCTCCGGGCCGATGTGGACATACGGCTGGCCACCCGGCTGCTCTTCGGCATGGTCAACTCGCTGGTCGAGTGGTACCGGCCGCAGCCGGGCGGCTTCCCGGGCGAGGAGCAGCTCGCCGACACGGTCGTCCAGCTCGCCTTCGAGGGCATGCGGGCGACCGGTCGCTGAAGCTGCCCGGGGTGGTCAGGCCAGCTCGGCCGGGCGGTCCGGGCGCGGGCCGAGGTCCGTCTCCTCGAACACCAGCAGGGTGCGCGTCGACAGCACCTCGGGGATGGACTGGATCCGCGTGAGGACCAGCTCGCGCAGCGCCCGGTTGTCCGGCGTGTGCACCAGCAGCAGGACGTCGAAGTCGCCGCTGACCAGCGCGATGTGCGTGGCTCCTGGCAGCGCCTGGAGCTGCTCGCGCACGGTGCGCCAGGAATTCTGCACGATCTTGAGCGTGATGTACGCCGATGCGCCCTGCCCGGCCCGCTCGTGGTCGACGCGCGCGCCGAAACCGCGGATCACGCCGTCCTCGACCAGCCGGTTGATCCGGGCGTAGGCGTTGGCGCGCGAGACATGGACCCGCTCGGCCACCGACCGTATGGAGGCGCGGCCGTCCGTCTGGAGGATGCGCAGGATGTCGCGGTCGATGGCGTCCAGCGGACGCGCGGGCGGGGGCGTGGGGGACGCCGGGCCCGCTGACGGGGGCGGTGCCGGGGGCGCGGCGGCCGGGGCCGTCGAGGGCCTGGCCGAGGCCACGGTCCGGCGGGGGTCCTCGCCTCTGTCGGCCATTTGTTCAGCTGCCATCTGCCCGCGCCTCCCTGTCGTGGACGACCTGCCTCTATCCCAGGCTGCGGAGAACCGTTTGTCCACAGGCTGAGGGTGCCTGTAGCCAAAATGCGCTCGCGACCGAACAATCGGTAGGTGAGGCACACCACACCGGTGCCTCGCGGGCTCCGCGACATCCTCGCGACATCTCTTGCCATCACCACACATATCGACACCCTCGATCTCTCGATCTCCACCGATGCCTGGAGGTGCTTTCCATGACGGTCCAAGAGCTGCCCGGCGCGGCCACCTACCGGCCCACGCCGCCCCCGGCCTGGAAGCCGATCACCGACCCCGCCCCGCTGCTCCCGGACCCGGAGCCCTACCGGGTACTCGGTACGGACGCGGTCGCCGACGTCGACCCCGAGCTGCTGCTCCGCCTCCACGCCGAGCTGGTCCGCGGCCGCAGGTACAACACGCAGGCCACCGCGCTGACCAAGCAGGGCCGGCTGGCGGTCTACCCCTCCAGCACCGGCCAGGAGGCGTGCGAGATCGCCGCCGCCCTGGTGCTGGAGGAGCAGGACTGGCTCTTCCCCAGCTACCGGGACACACTGGCGGCCGTGGCGCGCGGACTCGACCCGGTCGAGGCGCTGACCCTGCTGCGCGGCGACCGGCACACCGGCTACGACCCGCGTGAGCACCGCATCGCCCCGCTCTGCACCCCGCTCGCCACCCAGCTGCCGCACGCCGTGGGCCTGGCGCACGCGGCCCGGCTCAAGGGGGACGACGTCGTCGCGCTCGCCATGGTCGGCGACGGCGGCACCAGCGAGGGCGACTTCCACGAGGCGCTGAACTTCGCCGCCGTCTGGAAGGCCCCGGTCGTCTTCCTCGTGCAGAACAACGGCTTCGCCATCTCCGTACCGCTGGCCAAGCAGACGGCCGCCCCATCCCTCGCGCACAAGGCCGTGGGATACGGGATGCCGGGCCGCCTGGTCGACGGCAACGACGCGGCCGCCGTGCACCAGGTGCTGAGTGAGGCCGTGGCCCGGGCCCGGCGCGGCGAGGGCCCGACGCTGATCGAGGCCGTCACCTACCGCATGGAAGCCCACACCAACGCCGACGACGCCACCCGCTACCGGGGCGACAGCGAGGTCGAGGCCTGGCGGGCGCACGACCCGGTCCAGCTCATCGAGCGCGAGCTGACCGGCCGCGGGCTGCTGGACGACGAGGGCATCGAGCGGGCGAAGGAAGCGGCCGAGCGTATGGCCGCCACGCTGCGCGACCGGATGAACGCCGATCCGGAGCTGGCGCCGATGGACCTTTTCACCCATGTCTACGCCGAGCAGACCAGCCAGCTCCGCGAGCAGGCCGCCGCCCTGAGCGCCGAGCTGGACGCCGAGCAGGACCACGAGCACAGCGCGGAGGAAAGCCGATGACCACCGCGGCGACGAAAGCCGGCGGACGTACGGCGAAGGCGAAACCGGCCACCATGGCGCAGGCCCTCGGGCGGGCGCTGCGCGACTCGATGGCCGAGGACCCGACCGTGCACGTGCTCGGCGAGGACGTCGGCACCCTGGGCGGGGTCTTCCGGATCACCGACGGGCTGGCCAAGGAGTTCGGCGACGACCGGTGCACCGACACCCCGCTGGCCGAGGCGGGCATCCTCGGGGCGGCCGTCGGTATGGCGATGTACGGGCTGCGGCCCGTGGTGGAGATGCAGTTCGACGCCTTCGCCTACCCGGCGTTCGAGCAGCTGATGAGCCATGTCGCCAAGATGCGCAACCGTACCGGGGGAGCCATGCCTCTCCCCATCACCGTGCGCGTGCCCTACGGGGGCGGGATCGGCGGGGTCGAGCACCACAGCGACTCCTCCGAGGCGTACTACATGGCCACGCCAGGCCTCCACGTCGTCACGCCGGCCACGGTGGACGACGCGTACGGCCTGCTGCGCGCCTCCATCGCCTCGGACGACCCCGTGGTCTTCCTGGAGCCCAAGCGGCTCTACTGGTCCAAGGCCGACTGGTCGCCCGAGGCCCCGGCCGCCGTCGAGCCGATCGGCAAGGCAGTGGTCCGCCGGACCGGGCGCAGCGCCACACTGATCACGTACGGGCCGTCCCTGCCGGTCTGCATGGAGGCCGCCGAGGCAGCCGTCGCGGAGGGATGGGACCTCGAAGTCGTGGACCTGCGCTCACTGGTGCCGTTCGACGACGAGACGGTCGCCGCCTCGGTGCGGCGCACCGGCCGTGCGGTCGTCGTCCACGAGTCCCCCGGTTTCGGGGGCCCCGGGGGCGAGATCGCCGCCCGGATCACCGAGCGGTGCTTCCACCACCTGGAGGCCCCGGTGCTGCGGGTGGCCGGCTTCGACATTCCTTACCCGCCGCCCATGCTGGAGCGGCACCATCTGCCGGGAGTGGACCGGGTTCTCGACGCGGTGGCCCGGTTGCAGTGGGAGGCGGACAGCTGATGGCCCAGGTCCTCGAATTCAAGCTGCCGGACCTCGGCGAGGGTCTGACCGAGGCGGAGATCGTGCGCTGGCTGGTGGAGGTCGGCGATGTCGTCGCCATCGACCAGCCCGTCGTCGAGGTCGAGACGGCCAAGGCGATGGTGGAGGTTCCCTGTCCCTACGGGGGTGTGGTGACCGCCCGGTTCGGCGAGGAGGGTTCCGAACTCCCGGTCGGCGCGCCGCTGCTGACGGTCGCGGTCGGCGCGACGGGCGGCTCTTCAGCTTCTGGGGGGGATGACGGGGCTGCCGCCGAGGAGCCTTCCGCCGCCTCCGGGTCCGGGGCCGCGTCCGCGTCCGGTTCCGGGAGCGCGTCCGGTTCCGGGAACGTGCTCGTGGGGTACGGGACCGGCGCGCCGGCCGCCCGGCGTCGGCGCATCCGGCCGGAGCGGAACACCGCCCCTGCTCAGCCCGTGTTCGCCGTCCCGGCTCCGGTGGCTGCCCCGCCCGCTCCCGCGCCGGTCGCGGCCGGTGAGGTGAACGGCCGGCGAGGGCCCGTGGCGGTGGTCTCCCCGCTCGTACGCCGACTGGCCCGGCAGCACGAGATCGACCTGCGGCGGCTGACGGGATCGGGGCCCGACGGGCTGATCCTGCGGGCCGACGTGGATTCCGCGATCCGGCAGGCCGGGGAGGCGACGGAGGCGGCGACGCATACGGCTGCCGAGCCGGCTGTGGCGGATGTGAGAACGGTCCAGGCGGGCGCGGCAGCACCGGTCGCCGAGCGGATTCCGCTGCGCGGGGTGCGCGGCGCGGTCGCCGACAAGCTGTCGCGCAGCCGGAGCGAGATCCCGGACGCCACCTGCTGGGTGGACACGGACGCCACCGAGCTGATGGCCGCCAGGGCCGCGATGAACGCCGCGTCGGGCCCGTCCGGCGGACCCAAGGTGCCGGTCCTGGCCCTGCTGGCGAGGATCTGCACGGCGGCGCTGAAGCGGTATCCGGAGCTCAACTCCACCGTGGACACGGCCGCGCGGGAGATCGTGCGTCTGCCCGCAGTGCACCTCGGCTTCGCGGCGCAGACGGAGCGAGGGCTCGTCGTCCCGGTCGTCCGGGACGCGCACACCCGCAACGCCGAGTCGGTCGGGGCCGAGATCGCCCGGCTGACCGAGCTGGCGCGGACCGGGAAGCTCAGTCCGGCCCAGCTGACGGGCGGCACGTTCACGCTGAACAACTACGGGGTGTTCGGGGTCGACGGCTCGACGCCGATCATCAACCACCCGGAAGCGGCGATGCTCGGCGTCGGCCGGATCATGCCCAAGCCCTGGGTGCACAACGGCGAGCTGGCCGTGCGTCAGGTCGTGCAGCTCTCGCTCACCTTCGACCACCGGGTGTGCGACGGCGGAACGGCCGGGGGGTTCCTCCGGTACGTGGCGGACTGCGTGGAGCAGCCCGCGGTGCTCCTGCGCACCCTGTAGGGGCTCCGGTTCTCCCGGAGGGCCTGTTGTGGCGCGGACGCCCTCTCCGGGCCCGGCTTTGTGGGGCCACCCCGGAGGGGGCGTCGGCCACCGGCGCCGCCCATACTCGACCTATGACCGCCTACGACGTGATCGTCCTGGCCGGCGGGGCCGCGAAGCGGCTCGGCGGCGCCGACAAGCCCGCTGTACGGGTCGGCGGCCGCGCGCTGCTCGACCGGGTGCTGGCAGCCTGCTCCGGCGCGCGCACCACCGTGGTGGTCGGCGGCCGCAGGCCCACCTCCCGGCCCGTCACCTGGACACGTGAAGTCCCCCACGGCGGCGGCCCGTTGGCGGCACTGGGCGCGGGGGTACGGCTGACGACGGCGGAGCGGGTTCTCGTCCTCTCCGCCGACCTTCCGCTCCTGGGCCCCGCCGCGGTCGAGGCACTGCTCGCCGCCGCCGGCGAGGACGGCCGGGAGGGCGCGCTGTGCACCGATCCTGACGGCCGTGACCAGCCGCTCGTCGCCGTCTACCGGGGAGAGCCGCTCCGCCGCGAGCTGGCCCTCATCGCGACTGAGCACGGCGGCCTGGCCGGGTTGCCGCTCCGGCTGCTGACCGGCGAGCTGGATCTCGCCCGGGTCGATGCCGGGCCGCACGCCGCGTTCGACTGCGACACTTGGGACGACATCGCCGCCGCCCGCGCCCGGATCAGGGAGCATGGGGCCGTGCTGGACGAATGGATCACCTCGGTCAAGAACGAACTGGGAATCGAACTCGACGTCGACACCGATGTCCTGCTCGACCTCGCCCGCGACGCCGCGCACGGCGTCGCACGGCCCGCCGCACCGCTCACGACCTTCCTGGTCGGGTACGCGGCGGCCAGGGCGAGCGCCGGCGCGGGGCCGGAGGAAGCCGCGGCGGCGGTCGCCGAGGCCGCCCGCAGGGCCACCGCACTCGCCCTGCACTGGGAGGCCGAGGACGCGGCGAAAGGGACCCTGCCGGAGGCGACCGACGAACAGGCCGGAACACCATGACCCTTGACGACGCAGAAGAGCTGGCCGTCGAACAGGCCCTGGCGCTGGTCGGCGGCCGGAACCACGCGCGTGACCGAGCTGACGATCAGGCGCGTGAGCGAGCCGGTGATCACGCGCGTGACCGAGCTGGCGATGACGCGCGTGACCGAGCTGACGATGACGCGCGTGACCGAGCCGACGATCAGGCGGGCGATCAGGTGCCGCACAACCAGAACCCGGGTAAGCCCGCCGACCCCCGTCCCACCCCGTGTTCGACACCCTCCACTTCCGCCTCCCGCGCCCCGGCTCTCCCCTGGGACCGCGCGCGGGCCGTCGCCGCGCGGGCCGGGCGGGGCGGTCCGCTCGCCGTGGTCCGGCTGCCGCTCGACCGCGCCCTGGGCCATGTGCTCGCCGAGCCCCTCGCGGCGCTCACCGATCTGCCGTCCTTCGACACCTCGGCCATGGACGGCTGGGCCGTCGCCGGGCCCGGCCCCTGGACGTACGAGGAGGGCGTGAGCCTGCTCGCAGGGGGCGGAGAGAGCCCCACCGCCCGCCTCCCCGACGGCACCGCCGTACGCATCGCCACCGGAGCCCGTACCCCCGCCGACACCACCGCGGTCATCCGCGGTGAGCACGCCCACGTCGACGAGGCCAGAGGGCTGCTCTCCACCCGGCGGCCCGTCGGCACCGGCCAGGACATCCGCCCGCGGGGCCAGGAGTGCCGCTCGGGCGACCAGTTGGTTCCGGCCGGCACGGTGGTCACCCCGGCGGTGCTGGGTCTCGCCGCGGCCGCCGGGTACGACGCCCTCCCCGCCGTCCCCCGCCCCCGCGTCGAGGTCCTCGTCCTCGGTGACGAACTCCTCGCCGCGGGACTTCCGCACGACGGCCTGATCCGCGACGCCCTCGGCCCCATGCTCGGCCCCTGGCTCCGGGCCCTGGGTGCCGAGGTCTCCGGCCCCCGCCGCCTCGGGGACGACGCCGAGGCCCTGCGCGAGGCCCTCACCTCCTCCGACGCCGACCTGATCGTCACCACCGGCGGGACCGCCTCGGGCCCGGTCGACCATGTGCACCCGGTCCTGGCCGCCCTCGGCGCCGAGCTGCTCGTGGACGGCGTCACGGTGCGCCCCGGCCATCCCATGCTCCTCGCGCGGCTCTCCCCGGAAGGGCCCTGCCTGGTCGGTCTGCCCGGTAATCCGCTCGCGGCCGTGTCCGGGCTCCTGACCCTCGCCGAACCGCTCCTCGCGGGGCTCGCGGGGCGCCCGACCCAGGACGCGTACCGGGCGCTCGTCCACGCCGATGTGCCCGGGCATCCGCACCACACCCGCCTGGTCCCCGTGGTCCACCGCGCGGGCCGTGCGGGCGGCCGGGACCATGTGGCGCCCCTGCGGTACAACGGGCCCGCCATGCTGCGCGGGATCGCCGCGGCGGACGGGTTGGCCGTCGTACCGGCCGGCGGGGTACGGTCCGGCACCGAGGTGGAGATTCTGGATCTCCCATGGGCCCCGGCGACGCCGTGGACAGAAGGGTGTTTCACGTGAAACTTCCCGGCCACGACGCCATGGCCAGGCAGGCCGACGAGCATGTCGTCCCGACGCGAGTGATGCTTCCCCGCCGGGTCATCGACCGTCCGGCGCGGCAGGTGGGCAAGCGGCTGCTGATGGCGCTGCTCGTGCTGGCCACGACGGTGCTGATCGTCTGGCTCGACCGCGACGGGTACAACGACAACGCCGACGGCAAGGTCGACCTGCTGGACGCGGTCTACTACGCGACGGTCACCCTCTCCACCACCGGGTACGGCGACATCACTCCGGTGAGAGACGGAGCCCGGCTGCTCAACGTGGTGCTGGTGACACCGCTGCGCGTGATTTTCCTGATCATTCTGGTCGGTACCACTCTCGAAGTCCTCACGGAACGGACCCGCGAGGACTTCCGGCTGAAGCGTTGGAGATCCAACTTGCGTGACCACACCGTCGTCGTCGGCTTCGGGACCAAGGGCCGTTCGGCGATCCAGACCCTTCGCGCAACCGGCCTGGCGAAGGAGCAGATCGTCATCGTCGATCCGGCGTCAAAGGTGATCGATGCCGCCAATGCCGAGGGCTATACCGGCGTCGTGGGTGATGCCACCCGCAGCGATGTCCTCCTGCGTGCCGAGCTCCAGAAGGCCCGTCAGATCATCATCGCCACCCAGCGCGACGACACCGCCGTTCTCGTCGCGCTGACCGCGCGTCAGCTGAACCGCGGAGCGAAGATCGTGGCAGCGGTCCGCGAGGAGGAGAACGCGCCCCTGCTGCGGCAGTCCGGTGCCGACGCCGTGATCACCAGCGCCAGCGCCGCCGGACGGCTGCTCGGTCTCTCCGTCCTCAGCCCGAGCGCGGGCACGGTGATGGAGGACCTGATCCAGCAGGGCAGCGGCCTCGATCTCATCGAACGGCCGGTGATAAAGGCCGAGGTGGGCAAGAGCGTCCGGGAGACCGACGACCTGGTGGTCAGCGTGTTGCGTGGGCACCGGCTGCTCGGTTACGACGATCCGGCGGCCAGCCCGTTGCAGCTGACGGACCGGGTCATCACCATCGTGCGCGCCACCGCTCCGCCGGGTGCCGGCCCTTCCCTGCCCCATCTGCAGCTGCCGCCGCACCGCTCCTGACCCCGGAAACGGGCAGGCGGCCGGCGGCGGGAGTAGCCTCGCGGCCATGCATGCGATCACGATCCCCGAACCCGGTGGCCCCGAGGCGCTCGTCTGGGCCGAGGTGCCCGATCCCGTACCCGGCGACGGCGAAGTCCTCGTCGAGGTCGTCTCCAGTGCCGTCAACCGTGCCGACGTCCTTCAGCGGCAGGGCTTCTACAATCCGCCGCCCGGCGCCTCCCCCTACCCCGGCCTGGAGTGCGCGGGCCGGATCGCGGCGCTCGGCCCGGGGGTGACCGGCTGGGCGGTCGGCGACGAGGTGTGCGCGCTGCTGTCCGGTGGCGGCTACGCGGAGAAGGTCGCCGTACCGGTGGGCCAGCTCCTCCCCGTACCGGACGGCGTCGATCTGACGACGGCGGCCGCGCTGCCCGAGGTGACCGCGACCGTCTGGTCGAACGTCTTCATGGTCGCCCACCTCCGCCCCGGCGAGACCCTCCTCGTCCACGGTGGCTCCAGCGGGATCGGCACCATGGCGATCCAGCTCGCGAAGGCGGTCGGCGCCCGGGTGGCCGTCACGGCGGGCAGTCCCCAGAAGCTCGCCGAGTGCGCGGCGCTCGGCGCCGACATCCTCATCGACTACCGCGAGCAGGACTTCGTGGCGGAGCTGGAGAAGGCGACCGACGGCGCGGGCGCCGACGTCATCCTGGACATCGTCGGCGCCAAGTACCTGGACCGGAACGTGAAGGCGCTCGCCGTCAACGGCCGACTGGCGATCATCGGCCTCCAGGGGGGCGTGAAGGGCGAGTTGAACCTCGGCGCCCTGCTGACCAAGCGGGCCGCCGTCACCGCGACCTCGCTGCGGGGCCGCCCGCTCGGCGAGAAGGCGTCCATCATGGCCGCCGTGCGCGAACATGTGTGGCCGCTGATCGCAAACGGGGTGGTCCGGCCCGTCGTGGACCGTACGGTGCCCATGGAGGACGCCGCGGAGGCCCACAGGGTGCTCGAATCCAGCTCCCACATCGGAAAGGTGCTGCTGGTCGCGCCGAACGCGGAAACCGCGCCGAACGCGGAAACCGCGCCGAACGCGGAAACCGCGCCGAACGCGGAAACCGCGCCGAACGCGTAAGCGCCGAACGCGCAAACAAGGCGAACGGCAGCGGGGCCCGGCACACATCACGGTGTGTGCCGGGCCCCGCCTCCGTTGTCCGCCATCGGATGTGGCTACAGGTACGGTCCCGAACGGATCGGCCCGTGCGGGTCCCCGCCGCCTTCCTCGTCCTCGTGGGCCATCCCGGGCGGCAGGGCGCGGCGCATCTGCTCCAGCTGCGCGCGGGCTGCCATCTGCTGGGCGAACAGCGCCGTCTGGATGCCGTGGAAGAGGCCCTCCAGCCAGCCCACCAGCTGGGCCTGCGCGATCCGCAGCTCGGCCTCGGAGGGCACCGACTCCTCGGTGAACGGCAGGGAGAGCCGCTCCAGCTCCTCCACCAGCTCCGGCGCGAGGCCGTCCTCCAGCTCCTTCACGGAGCTGGCGTGGATCTCCTTGAGCCGGACCCGGCTCGCCTCGTCGAGAGGAGCCGCCCTGACCTCCTCCAGAAGCTGTTTGATCATGCTGCCGATGCGCATGACCTTCGCGGGCTGTTCGACCATTTCCGTCACCGGGACCTCGCGCGACTCGTCGTCACTGGCACCGCCGCCGATAGCCATTCCGTCCTGGCCCACGACAAGGACCTGCGGATGCTCCTGCGACCGGTCATTCCTCGGCATTTCCATGCCGCCATTGTCTCGCACACGTGCCGTACACCCTGTTGGTGCCCCCGGAAACGGATGATCCACCGTCTCCAGGGGCACCGGAAGGGTCCCGCGGGCACCAGATGTGCCGGTCAGCCCGCCCGTCGGGCCAGCTTCTGCCGGGAACTGGTGAGGGCGGCCGCGAGCAGCCCGGCCAGCACCGGGACGACCAGGGCCAGCAGCGCGATGGTCTCCCACGGCATCACGATCGGCGTGTACGCCGACTGCATCGGATCCGCGCGCATATCCGCCAGCGCCGCGCGCAGGTCGGTCAGGCGCAGCGCGACCGCTGGCACGATCCCCGCCAGTGTCCCCAGCAGCACTCCGGTCAGGGCGACGACCAGGCACTGGAAGCCGGAGAGCGACCGCCGTACGCCCGGGGGCGCGCCCACCGCGCTGAGGGTGGTGAGGTCGGCCTCGGCGTCGGCCTTGGAGAGCCCGGTCGTGATGGCCGCCGCGCCCAGGGTCACGACACCGGCGAAGAGGGCGAGGATCAGCAGGACCGCCGCGTCGTCACGTTGCTCGGCGGAGTTCGAGGTCCATACGTAAGCGCGGTTACCGGCCTGCTCCATCGCCGCGTCGGTCGCCTGCCGCTCGGCGTCCGTCGGTTCGCGGCCCAGCGTGTAGATGCTTCCCATCTCCTCGGAGTGCAGGCCGAGCCGGTCCGCGGTCCGCTGCGGCATGACCATCCGGATGCCCGGGGTCGCCGCGTAGCCGTCCGGGGCGACGTACACCTTCAGCCGGTCCGTCGTGGTGCGGGCCTTGCCGGGGTGCAGGGCGCGGTTCTCCTTGTCGCGCTCGTTGTAGAGGTGGCGGGCCTCGAGGGTGATCTCACCGTTCTCCGCGTACGCCGAGTTGAGCAGGACGGGCGTGCCCGCGGCGAGGGCCTCCGCCGCCGCCGGGTCGTCGAGCTTCACGTACGAGGTGAGCAGGGCGGTGTCCCCGATGACGATCTTGTGGTCGTCGTTGCCGAAGGCGACCATGGTGTAGTTCTCGTCCATGCAGGCGGGGGAGTTCATCAGCCGCTTGTGCTCGTCGGCCGAGATACGCAGGGCGAGTTCCTTGGCCCCCTTGCCCTTCAGGGGGCAGGAATGGGCCTTACCGGTGGGCTTGACGATCTCCAGGGTCCCGCAGCCGTTCTCCTCCTCGTAGTACACGGAGCAGTCGCTGCCGGCCCAGACCCGCCCGAGCCGGGCGGGCGCGCCGCTGACCGGGTAGTTCTGCTCGACGGTGGCCCGTGCGCGGGGCAGGTCGGCCTTCTCGGCGGGGTCGTAGGTCATCAGCGCGGCGGTGCCCGCCGTGAGGTTGGGCTGGTGGTCGTACGCCTGCTCGGCGGCGCCGCTGGCTGTGTACGTGGCGATGGCGACGCTGCCCGCGACGGCTGCCATGACGGCGGCGACGGCGGGGGCGGTGCGGCCCCGGTTGCGGGCCGCGTCGCGAAGGGCGATGCGGGGCGTCAGCGGGAGCCGGCGGCCGAGCCGGCCGAGGAAGCCGACGATGACCGGGATGCAGCCGAGAAGACCCAGTTCGGCGAGGACGGAACCGCCCGCGACCAGGGTGGTGTTGCCGCTGACGCCCCCGTAGGCCGCGACGGCGGCGCCGCCCGCGAGCACGATGGAGCCGACGACCGGCAGCACCCGTGAGCTGCGGCGGGAGCCGCGGCGGCCGGTGAGCGACTCCAGGACGGACTGGCGGCCCGCCACGATCGCCGGGGCGAGTGCGGCGAGGACACCGGTGACCAGGCCGAGTACGGCGATGCCGAGGATCTCCCAGGGCTGGACGGTCAGTTCGCCGAAGCGGCGGCCGGTGAAGTCCTCGATCACCGGGCGGAACAGGGCGGTGAGGCCGAAGCCGGCCCCGACGCCGACGACCGCGCCCACCCCGCCGAGCACCGCGCCGCCCGCGAGCACCACGGCCCGCACCTGGCCGCGGGTGCCGCCGCACGAACCGACCAGACCCAACTGGCGGCGCGAACGGCGGGCGCCCACGGCGAACGCCGGGCCGGCCAGCAGCACGATCTCCAGGACGGCCATGGCGGCCACGGTGAGGGCCGCCGCGGTCATCTCCGCGTCGCCGCTCTCCCAGTTCTGCATGTGCGCGGCCATGGGGACTTCGGAGTCCGGCGGCGGGTTCAGGGCGACCTGGCGGGCTAGTACCACCACGCCCTTCTCATTGGCGGCACGTACGTCCGGCCAGGTCACGCCCGCGCCGGGCGGGCCCTTGACCAGCCACTTCAGTTCGCTCGCCTGGGGCGGCAGGATCTCCTTGTCGCCGTCCGCGGTCTTCTGCCACGGGGCGATGACCGCGCCGGGGACGGTGAAGAGGGACTTGTTCTTCAGCTCGGCGGGGAGTTCCACCGCTCCGGTGAGGGTGTAGACCTGCTCGGGGCCGCGCACGGTGACGCGGTCGCCGACGGAGAGCCCGGACGCGTCGAGGAAGGCCTCGGTCGCCGCGATCTCGTTCTTGGCCCGCGGGTAGGCGCCCTCGGCCAGCTCGATCCGGCCGCGCAGCAGCGGTTCGGCGACGGCCAGTTCGATGATCTGGGTGTCGGTGATGCCGTGGCGGGTCGTCACGGAGGCGGGCACGGACCGCTCGGTGAGGTAGCGGGAGCCCTCGGGGAAGGTCGCCGGTACGTCGACGGGCTTGCGCTCGTCCTCGGGAAGCGTCTCCGGTGCGTCCTCGGGCGTCTGCCACATTCTGCCGTCGGGCATCTGCTCCAGCCGGACCGGGCCCAGCCCCTGGTCCGTGTAGCGGGCGTCCGCCGCTCCCAGCGCCGACGTCAGATCCTCCGCCGCGGTGGGCAGCGCGCTGCGGTACGTCAGGTCGGCGGCGGTCACACCGAGGACCGGCAGGGCGATCATCGCGACGACGAGGGCGCTGCGGCCCTTGGCCCGCACCGCGTCACGTCTGGCTATGCGGAAGGCGGCACGCCATCCGGGGAAGAGGCTCACTTGGCGGACCCGGCCGATCCGGAGGTGCCGGTGGTTCCTGCCGCTCCCGCGAGCAGCGAGTCGGCCCCGGTGGTCAGTGTCTGGTCGACGATCGAACCGTCGCGGAGGAAGACGACCCGGTCGGCCCAGGCCGCGTACCGGGGCTCATGCGTCACCATCACCCCCGCCGCGCCCTGGTCACAGCGGGTGCGCAGCAGGGCGAGGACGGCCTCGCCGGTCTCGGAGTCGAGCGCTCCGGTCGGCTCGTCGGCGAGCACGAGGCGGCGGTCGCCGACGAGGGCGCGGGCGATGGCGACGCGCTGCTGCTGGCCGCCGGACATCTCGTCGGGGAAGCGGTCGGCTATCTCGGTCAGCTTCATCTCGGCCAGTGCGGCGAGGGCCTCCTTGCGGGCCTTGCGCACGGAGACACCGTCGAGTTCGCGGGGCAGCGCGATGTTCTCGGCGGCGGTCAGGGCGGGGATGAGGTTGTAGTCCTGGAAGACGTATCCGACGCTGCGGCGGCGCAGGGCGGCGACGCCCTTGCGGCCGAGGGTCGCGATGTCCTGGCCCTCGATGATGACCTGGCCGCTGGTGGCGTTGTCGAGCCCGCCGGCCAGGGTCAGCAGGGTGGACTTGCCGGAGCCGGAGGGCCCCATCACGGCGACCAGCTCACCCGGGTGCACCGAGAGGCTGATGCCGCGTAGGGCGTGCACCTCGGCGATGCCGGAACCGTGGGTACGGGTCAGGGCCCGCAGTTCGAGTACGGGGGCGCCTGCGGGTGTCCCGGAGGACGGCGGCGGAGGTGTGGAGGCGGGCGAGGACATGGTGAGTGGTTCCCCCTAGGACGAAAGCGCTGGTCGTGGAGTGCGGAACAGGAAGCGTGCGGAACAGGAAGCGTGCGGATTCAGGAGACGTTCGGATCAGGAGACGTTCGGATCAGGAAGCGGCCGACTCTGGAAGCGGCCGGCTCAGGAAGCGGCCGGCTCAGGAACGTGAGGCACAGGAAACGTCAGGCTCAGGAAGAGTCAGGCACAGGAAACGTCAGGCGCAGGAAGAGTCCGGGCTCAGGGAACGTGAGGCTCAGCGCCGGGCCTTCGTGCGCCCGGTCAGGGAGCGGGCCGGGCCCCGGGTGGCCGCCGGGCCGGGTTCGGCCGAGGGCTCGGTGGCGGCGGCTTCGGCGAGGCGGACGAGGCGCGACTCGCAGTGGTCGAGCCAGCGAGCCTCGGCCTCCGCCTGGAAGATCAGCTGCTCCACCACGAGGAGCCAGGCGACCTCGTCCCGGTTGGCGGGGACGTCGGCCAGGGCCTGGGCCTTGAGCCGGGTGTAGTCCTGCATGGCCTTGAGGGTGTGGCTGCGCTGGGACTGGATGACACCACGGATGTCGACATCCGGGGCTCCCACGACCATGGCGAGCTTGATGGCCAGTTCGTCGCGGGGCGGGTTGGTGCGGTCCACCGGGGTCTCGAACCAGCTGCGCAGCTCGGCCCGGCCGTCGTCGGTGATCGCGTAGAGGTCGTGCCCGGCCTCGTCGGCCCCCTCCTGCACGACCATGCCGTCGCGCTCCAGGCGGCTGAGCGTCGTGTAGACCTGGCCGACGTTCAGGGGCCAGGTGGAGCCGGTGCGCGACTCGAACTCGGTGCGGAGCTGGGAGCCGTACCGGGGGCCCCGCTCCAGGAGGGCCAGCAGCCCGTGGCGGATCGACATACTGAGTATGTATACCGAGTATGTCCTTCCTGGCAAGTCTCGTGGCAGTACGGCCACGGGGCGGAAGAGCCCGTTTACGTGATGTGAAGCGGAATCAGTTCACCCGGCGCAGACGGAAGGCGAGGAAGGCGATCCCGAGCCCGACCAGGGCGATACCCGTACCCAGGGAGACCTGCTGCACCTGGCGTACGGCGGCGGCGTCCAGGGCGCGTGCGGCCGGGGGGCCCGGCTCGCTGAACGCCTCGGGCGGCGGAGTGAAGACCGGCAGGCCGACGGCGCTCTCCTCGGGCTCGTCCGACGGCTCCGGCTCGACCGGCGCCTCGGCCCGCGCCTCGGCCCGCGCCACCTCCAGCGGGGTCAGCGAACGCCCGGGGCGTGCCTTCCCGGCCCCGGCCTCGCGCCCGGCCAGCGGCGCGGTCGACCCCGACACCTCGACGGAAGCGGAACGGCTGGGAGAGGGCGGAGCGGAGCCTTCCGGGGCCTCGGCACCCTCCACGTCATCGACATCCGCCGAAGGGCTGCTGTCGGGCTCCACAGGCTCAACGGTCCCTTCCGTGCCGGGGGCCCCGGACGACGGCGGCAGGAGACCCGAGGGACGCGCGGAGGAGGGTGAAGCACCTGATGGGCCAGGCGTGGCGGCGGGACTCGACGCGCCGGGGGGCGTTGCACTGGCGGACGGCCCGTCGGCGGAAGCGGCCCCGCCCAGCGGACCCAACGGCCCCAGCGCCGCGCCGGCCGCCACCAGCAGACAGACCGCGCACCTCGACGACCACACGGCCGGACGTCCTGGAGCCATGAGATCAGCGTCACACGCGTACCTGCATCCGGCATCCCGGATGGGCGAGGAGGAGATAACCGGCCGTTCCGGGGTCCATTACCACCCCGAAACAGAGATCCACAGCCCCGCAATGATCAGAAACGAACGCCCCACGAAGCCCTGGAGCCCCGGGACCGTTCAGGAAGGCCGGCCCGTCGAGACCTTCAGCTCGAAGTGGGCGCCGCGCTCGGGGACCGCCGTTCCGGAGGACGGGAACTGCCCAACGATCTGGCCCTCGGCATAGGTGTTGCCCGGCTCCTCGATCTCCTTGATCGTCCAGCCCGCGGCGGCCGCGCACTCCTTCGCCGAGAAGATGTCCTTGTAGACGAAGCGGGGCGCCTGGACCTTCTTCGGGTCGTTGGAGTCCTCGGTGGCGTTCGTGCAGGCCGTCGTCTTCATCGTCCGGTTGCGCTCCGGCGGCCGGTAGCCCTCGTCCGTCGAGGTCTCGCTGGTTCCCGGGTCGCCGCCCTTGCTCGCCTCCTTGTCCTTGCCGTCCAGGAGGGAGAGCGCGGTGATCAGGCCGCCGACGGCGAGGAGCGCGACGACGATCGAGCCGACGATGACCGGCATGTTCCGCCGGGACGAGCCGCCGCCCGTGGAGCCGACGGCCGTCTGGTGCTGCGGGGTGATCGTGTACGGCGGCGGGGTCTGGTGGGCGAGCGGGCCCGGCGTCGGGTAGCCCTGGGCCGCCTGCGGATAGCCGTAGCCCGGCGCGGGCGTCGGGGCCGGCTGGTTGTACGGGCCCGACTGGTACGGCGGCTGCGGGTGCGGCTGGTACGGCGTCTGGACGCCCTGCGGGGCGGGGACGGCCTGGTCGACGGGCGGGAACACCGCCGAGCCGACGCCCGCCCCGCTGTTGGCCGGTCCGCCCCCGGCGACGATCACCGGGGCGCCGGTCTGACCGCCGGACGCGCCCAGCACCCGGGCGATCTCGTCCCGCATCGCGGCGGCGCTCGGGAAGCGCTCGTTCGGGTTCTTCTTGAGGGCGCGGGCGACGAGCGCGTCCATCGCCGGGGTGACCGACCGGTTGACGCTGGACGGCGCGACCGGCTCCTCCTGCACATGCGCGTACGCGATGGCGAGCGGCGAATCCGCGTCGAATGGGATCCGGCCGGTGAGCAGTTGGAAGAGCATGATGCCGACCGAGTACAGGTCGGAGCGGGCGTCCACACCGCGGCCGAGGGCCTGTTCGGGGGAGAGGTACTGCGGGGTGCCGACGACCATGCCGGTCTGCGTCATGGAGGTGACACCGGACTGCATGGCGCGGGCGATGCCGAAGTCCATGACCTTCACGATGCCGCGCTTGGTCATCATGACGTTGCCGGGCTTGATGTCGCGGTGGACCAGGCCCATCTCGTGGCTGGTCTCCAGCGCGGCCAGCACGTCCGCCGTCACCTTGAGCGCCTTGTCGGCGGGCATGGCGCCGTACTGCCGGATGTCGTCGGCCAGCACCGAACCGAGCGGCTGCCCCTCGACGTACTCCATGACGATGTACGGCATCAGGGCGCCGCCGAGCTCGTCCTCGCCGGTGTCGAAGACCGAGACGATGTTGGTGTGCTGGAGCTTGGCGACGGCCTGCGCCTCGCGCCGGAACCGCTCGCGGAACGACTGCTCACGCCCGAGCTCGGTGTGCAGGGTCTTGATCGCGACCTGGCGGTCCAGGGCGGAGTCGTAGGCCAGGTAGACGGACGCCATCCCGCCTTCGCCGAGCAGGTCACGCAGCTGGTAGCGGCCGCCTGCCACCGCCCCGCCCGCATAGCGGCCCTGTGCGCCGTCCTGACTCATGACTTGCTTCCCCCTCGACGGCGCGGCCCTGGTGCGCGATGTGTTGCACCCGCGACGTGATGCACACGCGATGTTTCTGTAGGACGCGGTCACGTGCGACCCGGTTCCGTACAACGCGATTACGCGCCAAGTCTGCCCGAGGGGTCCGACACGTCAAGCCGGGTGCCCGTTCCGTGACCCTACGCGCAGGAAGCGTCTCGGAAGCGTTACAGGAAACGTATGGATTCGCGGTGTGGGACACGCCGACCGGTCGGATGATCCGTCCGGTGCGGAACCTGGGTGTCCGGTGGAGGCTGTAGCGTGACGTGGCAATGCAGCAAGGCACCGTGAGAACCCGCGGACGCGCGGACAGATACGACGGCGAGGACTGATGGCACCCGATTCCGAAGCAAACGGCGGCGGATTTTCGGATGGCTCCGACGCCTGGGGTGTCGGTGGCGTCGTCGGTGACGGACGCTACCGGATGACCTACCGGCTCGGCCGGGGCGGCATGGCAGAGGTGTACGCGGCGGAGGACGTCCGGCTGGGACGTACGGTCGCGGTCAAACTGCTCCGCTCCGACCTGGCCGAGGACCCGGTCTCCAAGGCCCGCTTCACCCGCGAGGCGCAGTCCGTCGCCGGCCTCAACCACCATGCGATCGTCGCCGTGTACGACTCCGGCGAGGACACCGTGGGCGGCCAGACCGTCCCGTACATCGTGATGGAGCTGGTCGAGGGCCGCACCATCCGCGACCTCCTCCTGACCGCCGAGGCGCCCCCGCCCGAACAGGCGCTGATCATCGTCTCGGGGGTGCTGGAGGCGCTGGCCTACTCGCACCAGCACGGCATCGTGCACCGGGACATCAAGCCCGCCAACGTGATCATCACGGACTCCGGCGCGGTCAAGGTGATGGACTTCGGCATCGCACGGGCGCTGCACGGCGCCCAGTCGACGATGACCCAGACCGGCATGGTCATGGGCACGCCGCAGTACCTCTCCCCCGAGCAGGCGCTCGGCAAGGCCGTCGACCACCGCTCCGACCTGTATGCCACCGGTTGCCTGCTCTACGAACTGCTCGCGCTGCGGCCCCCGTTCACCGGTGAGACCCCGCTCTCGGTGGTCTACCAGCACGTCCAGGACATCCCGGTGCCGCCGTCCGAGGTCTCGGACGTGGTGCCGCCGGAGCTGGACGGGATGGCCATGCGGGCGCTGGCGAAGGACCCGGACGACCGGTTCCAGAGCGCAGAGGAGATGCGCGGGCTCGTCCAGTACAGCCTGCAGATGCTCCAGGTGCAGGGCGGCCACACCGGTACGTGGAACACCGGACCGGTCGCGCTCCATGAGGGCGGCCAGACCCCGCCGCACGGGATGGCGGGCTCGACCCGGGCGATGGGCCACCCGATGCACGGCGACACCTCGCAGGGGCCGATCCTGCCCCCGATGAACCCGGACGACGGCGGTTACGACGGCGGCCACGGCGGCCGGCGGGGCGGTGGCCGCCGCAACAAGATGCTGCTCTTCGTGCTGCTCGCCCTGGTCGCGATCGGCGCCGGGGTCGCGTTCGCCATCAGCGCGGCGAAGGACGACGGCAACAAGAAGACGCCGGTCACGCCGTCCACCTCGGTGAGCTCTTCCGAGGAGGAGCCGTCGGAGGAGCCCTCCGAGGAGGAGACCTCCGGGGAGGAGCCGGAGCAGCCGAGCAACTCCACGGGCGGTCAGACGCAGCCCCAGCCGCCGCCGTACAACCCGCCGCCGACCCAGACCCAGCCCTCGTTCACGCCGTCCCCGACGCCGTCCGACAACACGGACACCGGGACGACGGACGGCAACACCAACGAGGGCACCACGGGCGAGCCGAGCGGCGACCCCACCGACCCCACCACCGACCCGGGCACACCGGGCGGCAACGGCGGGGAGCCCGGCAGCTCCGAAGGCGCGAACGCCGGCGGTAGCGCGGGCAGTGCCGGCAGCAGCGGTAGCGGCGACACGGCCGGTCCCGCAACGGGGGGCACCACCCCCTAGCAACCGACCTGGGGACCGCCACGTCACGCACGCCGCCCCACGTCACGCACGCCACCCCGCGTCACCCCGTGAAGGCCGCGCACACCGCCTCGTACTCACGGGTCCACCACACCGCCAGGGCCGACACCGCAGGGAACTGCGGGTCGGCCCTTCGGTCGTCCAGGCGGTAGCGCCAGCGCAGTATCCAGAAGTCGTTGAGCCGCTCCCACCACACCCGGTGCACGGCGGCGGTCAGTTCGGCCGCTCCCGCCCCCGCCGCACGCCGGTACGCGCGGGCGTACGCCCGTACCTTCGGCAGGTCCAGCTCCCCGCCCGGCTGCACGAAGAAGATGGCCGCCGCCCGGACCGCCTCCTCGGCGCGCGGCTGCACACCCAGCCGGTCCCAGTCCACGATCGCGACCGGATCGGCGCCCCGGTAGAGCAGGTTGAGCGGATGGAAGTCGCCGTGAACCCACCCGGTGGCGGGTCCGTCCGGCGTCGGAGGCCGGCGGTGCGCATGCCGCTCCAGCAGCACCCGGCGCTCCACGAGGCGGTGCACGGCGAGCTCGTCGAAGGCGTCACGCGGGGTGTCCCGGGAGCGCTGCCCACGCGCCACGGCCAGCAGTTCGTCGATCAGCGCGAAGGTGTCGGCGGCGTGCGGGCTGCCGTACCCGGCGGGTAAGGGCCCCTGCGACGGCTCGGGTGCACCATCCGGCGGCATGACCTGCTCAAGAGCGGTGTGTACGGCTCCGAGGAGCGTCCCGAGCCGCCGGGACTGGTGGGGGGTGAGCTGGGATCCGACCCGGTGCAGGCCGTCGACCCAGGGGTGCAGGGCGTAGCAGCGGTCGCCGATCACGGTGACCGTGGTGCCCTCCGCGTCGGTCAGCGGCGGGACGACGGGGACGCCGAGGGAGGCCAGGCGCTGGGTGGCGCGGTGCTGCCGCACGATCGTGGCGCGCTCACCGGTGGCGTCGCCGATGTGCTTCTTGTCGAGGTGGTGCTTGAGGAAGTAGGAGCCGCGGGTGGTGGACACGCGGTATCCGTGGTTCAACAGGCCCTTGGTGATCGGCTCGCAGGCGAGCGGTTCTCCCACGTCGGGGTAGCGGCGCAGCACCTCGCCGACCGGGGGAACTGGTGGGCGGGTTACATATGAGCGCGGCACTTACCAAATGGTAGATCACGCTGCGTGGCGGACAAGCTGACTTGCGTCGAAGCCCAGAGTGTGCTCCGTGACGAAGTGCGGGTCGACCCGGAGGTAGGCCGACGCGAAGGGCTCCCCGTTGACGCGGACGGGGGCGGCACCGAAGAGTTCTTCCTGCTCAGGGCAGAGATGGACGATCTCGGCGGGCCCGGTGAACTGCACCGACCACAGGGTTTCGCCCCCCTCGCCACAGGACGCGTTGTAGTTGTCCGCCCCATAGGCGACGACGCTCCCGTCGCATGCCTCGTGGTAACCGAATCCGCTGTGTATCCGCAGCAGGATGCGGCCGTCGCTCACGATGTGCCGGGCCACCGCCAGGAACGGCAGGGCGCGCATGCTGGTGGCGAGGCGGCCGTACGGGACCCGGCGGAGCAGATCCATCGCCGTGGGCGCGGGGGATTCGTCGGAGGGCATACGGTCCACTGTCCGGCACGCGTAGGGGCCGGGTAAGAGTCCCCGGCCCCGGGTGGCGCGGGACCAAAGTCCCCAGCCCTCCCGTGGGTCAGCGGCGCTCGGCCTGGAGCCGTGCGACATACGCGGCCGCCTGCGAGCGGCGCTCCATGCCCAGCTTGGACAGCAGGCTGGAGACGTAGTTCTTGATCGTCTTCTCGGCGAGGTGCAGCCGCTCCCCGATGACCCGGTTGGTCAGCCCCTCCCCGATCAGGTCCAGGATCTTGCGCTCCTGCTCGGTCAGTCCGGAGAGCTTGTCGTCCCCCTTGCCGTTGCCGCCGTCACGGAGCCGCTCCAGCACCCGGGCGGTGGCGACGGGATCCAGCAGGGATTTTCCGGCGGCGACGTCCCGTACGGCACCGAGCAGTTCATTGCCCCGGATCGCTTTGAGCACATAACCCGACGCACCGGCCATGATCGCGTCGAAAAGGGCCTCGTCATCGGCGTACGAGGTGAGCATCAGGCATTTGATGTTCTCGTCCAGCGAACGGACCTCCCGGCACACCTCCACACCGCTGCCGTCGGGCAGCCGGACGTCGAGCACCGCCACATCGGGACGCGTCGCCGGGATCCTGACCAGGGCGTCGGCGGCCGTGCCCGCCTCACCGACCACCTCGATGTCGGGCTCGACGGAGAGCAGCTCATGGACGCCACGCCGGACGACCTCGTGATCGTCGAGCAGAAATACCGTGATTTTTCCATCTTCGCGCACGGTCGCAGTCTCACATACTCGTCCCTCCTCCGCTCTTCCCAGCCGCTGATCCGCGGGATAACGTGCCGTTGTTCCGGCGGCCTGCAAGGCTGTTACCAGTGCTGTGACCAGCAGAGCTTCGTGATTTTTTCGATTTACTTGGAAATCCAAGCAAAAACGCAGGTCAGACAGGGTTTCGCAGTTATGCGATGCACTGGGTAACGTGCCTATGACAGGGCGCTCGCCGGGGCACCTGTCACGCCTGTATCCCGGCCGAGCGGCACCCACCCCGTGCACGGGTCCGGACACAGGCGAGCCGCACTGGTTCCCGGCAGACCCCGGGGGCCGGACCGACGGAGGAGCACGCACGTGACCGTGGAGAGCACTGCCGCCACGCGTAAACCGCGACGCAGCAGCAAGCGGACCAGCGCCGCCAAGACGCCACAGAGTTCCGAGCCCCAGCTCGTGCAGCTGCTGACGCCCGAGGGCGAGCGTGTCGAGCACCCGGACTACAGCATCGACCTGAGCGCGGACGAGCTGCGCGGTCTGTACCGGGACATGGTGCTGACCCGCCGCTTCGATGCCGAGGCGACCGCGCTGCAGCGACAAGGGGAGCTGGGCCTGTGGGCCTCGCTGCTGGGCCAGGAGGCCGCACAGATCGGCAGTGGCCGGGCGCTGCGCGACGACGACTACGTCTTCCCGACCTACCGTGAGCACGGCGTGGCCTGGTGCCGCGGGGTCGACCCCACCAACCTGCTGGGCATGTTCCGCGGGGTGAACCACGGTGGCTGGGACCCGACGACCAACAACTTCCACCTGTACACGATCGTCATCGGCTCGCAGACCCTGCACGCCACCGGCTACGCCATGGGCGTCGCCAAGGACGGGGCGGACTCGGCCGTGGTCGCGTACTTCGGTGACGGCGCCTCAAGCCAGGGCGATGTGGCCGAGGCGTTCACGTTCTCCGCGGTCTACAACGCCCCGGTCGTGTTCTTCTGCCAGAACAACCAGTGGGCCATCTCCGAGCCCACCGAGCGCCAGACCCGCGTGCCGCTCTACCAGCGCGCGCAGGGGTACGGCTTCCCCGGCGTCCGGGTCGACGGCAACGACGTACTGGCGTGTCTGGCGGTCACCCGCTCCGCGCTGGAGCGCGCCCGCCGCGGCGAGGGCCCGACGCTGGTCGAGGCGTTCACGTACCGCATGGGCGCCCACACCACCTCCGACGACCCGACGAAGTACCGGGCCGACGACGAGCGCGCCGCCTGGGAGGCGAAGGACCCGATCCTGCGCCTGCGCACGTACCTGGAGAAGGAGAAGCTCGCCGACGAGGCGTTCTTCACCGAGCTGGAGACGGAGAGCGAGACCCTCGGCAAGCGCGTGCGCGAGGTGGTGCGGGCGATGCCCGACCCGGAGCCGATGGCCCTGTTCGAGCACGGCTACGCCGACGGCAGCTCCCTCGTCGACGAGGAGCGTGCCCAGTTCGCCGCCTACCAGGCATCGTTCGCCGACTCTGCCGAGGAGGGCAAGTAGCCATGGCCGTGGAAAAGATGTCCATCGCGAAAGCGCTCAACGAGTCGCTGCGTCTGGCCCTCGACACCGACCCCAAGGTCCTCATCATGGGTGAGGACGTCGGAAAGCTCGGCGGCGTCTTCCGCATCACCGACGGCCTCCAGAAGGACTTCGGCGAGGACCGGGTGATCGACACCCCGCTCGCCGAGTCCGGCATCGTCGGCACCGCCATCGGCCTGGCCCTGCGCGGCTACCGCCCGATCGTGGAGATCCAGTTCGACGGATTCGTCTTCCCCGCGTACGACCAGATCGTCACGCAGCTCGCGAAGATGCACGCCCGCGCGCTCGGCAAGATCAAGCTGCCCGTCGTCGTCCGTATCCCGTACGGCGGTGGCATCGGCGCGGTCGAGCACCACAGTGAGTCCCCCGAGGCGCTCTTCGCGCACGTGGCGGGACTCAAGGTGGTCTCCCCGTCCAACGCGAGCGACGCCTACTGGATGATGCAGCAGGCCGTCCAGAGCGATGACCCGATCATCTTCTTCGAGCCCAAGCGGCGTTACTGGGACAAGGGCGAGGTCGACACCGAGTCCATCCCCGGCCCGCTCCACAAGGCCGTCACCGTCCGCGAGGGCAGCGACCTGACGCTCGTCGCTTACGGCCCGATGGTGAAGGTCTGCCTGGAAGCGGCCGCGGCCGCCCAGGAGGAGGGCAAGTCGGTCGAGGTCCTGGACCTGCGCTCGATGTCCCCGATCGACTTCGACGCCATCCAGACGTCGGTCGAGAAGACCGGCCGGCTCGTGGTCGTCCACGAGGCGCCCGTCTTCTACGGCTCCGGCGCGGAGATCGCCGCCCGCATCACCGAGCGCAGCTTCTACCACCTCGAAGCGCCGGTCCTCAGGGTCGGCGGCTACCACGTGCCCTACCCGCCGGCCCGGCTGGAGGACGAGTACCTGCCCGGCCTGGACCGGGTGCTCGACGCCGTCGACCGCTCGCTGGCGTACTAGAGGAGACGGGTCGTGACGACGATGACACAGACGTCCGCTCGCTTCCGCGAGTTCAAGATGCCCGACGTGGGCGAAGGGCTCACCGAGGCCGAGATCCTCAAGTGGTTCGTCCAGCCCGGTGACACGGTCACCGACGGCCAGGTCGTGTGCGAGGTCGAGACGGCGAAGGCGGCGGTGGAGCTGCCGATCCCGTTCGACGGCGTGGTGCACGAGCTGCGCTTCTCCGAAGGTACGACGGTCGATGTCGGCCAGGTGATCATCACGGTGGACGTGGCGCCTGGCAGTGGTGACGAGGCCCCCGCCCCTGCTCCGGTGCAGGAACCGGTGGAGGCCCCCGCTCCCGTATCCGAGGAACCGAAGGGCCGTACGCCGGTCCTGGTCGGCTACGGGGTCGCGGAGTCCTCCACGAAACGCCGCCCGCGCAAGGGGGCTGCTGCTCCGGAGGCCGCTGCGGTGGCGGCGGCGGTGCAGGCGGAGCTGAACGGGCACGGGGCTCCGGCGCCTGCTGTTCCGGAGGCCCCGGCCGGCCGGCCGCTGGCGAAGCCCCCGGTACGGAAGCTGGCCAAGGACCTGGGGATCGACCTGACGACGGTGGTGCCGACCGGCAAGGACGGCGTCATCACCCGCGAGGACGTGCACGCGGCGGCGGCTCCGGCGGCTTCTCCGGTTGCGGCGCCTGAGGTCGCTGAGCCGGTCGCGGTGTCCGCCCCCGAGACCCCGGCAACGGTCGGCTCGGCTCGCGAGACCCGCGTCCCGGTCAAGGGGGTCCGCAAGGCGATCGCGCAGGCGATGGTCGGATCGGCCTTCACCGCCCCGCACGTCACCGAGTTCGTCACGGTCGACGTGACGCGCACGATGAAGCTGGTGGCGGAGCTCAAGGAGGACAAGGAGATGGCAGGGGTGCGGGTCAACCCGCTCCTGATCATCGCCAAGGCCCTCCTGGTCGCGATCAAGCGGAACCCCGAGGTCAACGCCGCCTGGGACGAGGCCAACCAGGAGATCGTTCGGAAGCACTACGTGAACCTGGGCATCGCGGCGGCCACGCCGCGCGGCCTGATCGTGCCGAACATCAAGGACGCGCAGGACAAGACGCTGCCGCAGCTCGCGGCGGCCCTGGGCGAACTGGTCAGCACGGCGAGGGACGGCAAGACGTCCCCGGCGGCGATGGCGGGCGGCACGGTGACGATCACCAATGTCGGCGTCTTCGGCGTCGACACGGGCACCCCGATCCTGAACCCGGGCGAGTCCGCGATCCTCGCGGTGGGCGCGATCAAGCTCCAGCCGTGGGTCCACAAGGGCAAGGTGAAGCCGCGTCAGGTCACCACGCTGGCCCTGTCGTTCGACCACCGCCTGGTCGACGGCGAGCTGGGCTCCAAGGTGCTGGCCGATGTGGCGGCGATCCTGGAACAGCCGAAGCGCCTGATCACCTGGGCGTAGCGTTTTCGCCGGTGGGCCCGTACGCAGCTCTGCGTACGGGCCCACCGGCGTATCGGAACCCGGAAGCCGTTGCCCTGACGAGCGTCGGTCGCGGCGGTGAAGGTGTCAGCCGGCGCCCGGGGCGGACCGCGAGGACGCATGGTCGGCGGGTGGGCCGAGGAGCGCGGCCGCGGCCTCCTCCGCCAGGTCCTCGGCGTGGGCGGGGAGGGGCCGGCCGGCCCGGAGGTGGCGACGGACCACGGCGAGCGGCAGATCCACCACGGCGAACGTGACGCTCGCCGTCCAGGGCCCCTTCGGCGCCGAGGCTCCTGGCGAGGGACCCGAGGGCGGAACGTACGCGCCGGTCGCCGTCGTCCGCGCGGCGCAGGTGTTCCTCGGACCAGTCGGCCCGCCGAAGTCCTCGGCCGTAGAGGAGGAGAGCGGCTTCCTGGCGCGTCCGGCGCGGTGGGGCTCTTACGCGCGGCATCTGCGCCGTCTCGCGCGCTGAGCTGCGGGCACGCGGTCGACGCGCTCAGGCGGGTGGGCCTTCCGACCGGTGCTGCGGCCACGACAGGTACGGCGGCGGCTTGTCACGGCACGGCGAGTTCGGCGAACACGGACTTCCCGACGGTACGGGGCTCGACGCCCCAGTCGTCGGCGAGCTGGGCGACGATCAGGAGCCCGCGCCCGTAGCAGTCGTCGGTGTCGGGCCGCCGGAGCTGCGGCAGCCGTTCACCGCGCGGATCGCTGACGGCGACGCGGAGGGCGAACTCGGTGAGCGTGAGGTGGACCCGGATGAGCCGCCCCCGGATGGCTCCGTGCAGGAGCGCGTTGGTGGCCAACTCGCTGACGAGCAGGGCCGCGTCACCGGCCATCCCCGGGCGCCCCCACTGCAGGACGAGCCGAGCGGTCCGATGCCGGCTGAGCGAGACGCTGCGAGCGGTGGGCGTGTAGTCGACCCGGTCCTCACGGAGGACCGGCTCGGGGGTGCGGGCTGAGGTCTCCTGGGCTGCGGTCATGGTCGCGTGCCTCCGGGGTGGGGTGGGCGGTGGCTGTGCCGTCGCTGCGGTGGGCAGGGCGGTGCGCTTCCGCCGGGCTTGGCTCCGCTGTGCTAGCGGTGGAGCACTGACGGTAGCGGTGTGATTGACCCTGCAGCAATAATTTCGGGCAGAAAATTCTCTGCGCTAGTTGGTGTTCGAAGGGCGGAGGTCCCAGACTTGGTCCACTCGGCGGAGAGGGTGAGACGTGGCAGGCAACAGTCCTGATCGAGGCCGGACGGTCTCTACGGTGCTGGGACGCCGTCTCGGCGGTGAGTTGCTCCGGATGCGGGAGGCGCACGACATGCGTCAGTCGCACGCGGCGGACGCGTTGACGGCGTCGGTCGCGAAGGTCGCCAAGATCGAGCGGGGCCTCGTACCGATACGGGATCCCGACATCCGGGCCTTGTGCCATCTGTACGGCGAGGCCGATGCCGGTGCCGTCGACAGACTGTTGGCCCTGGCGAAGGCAGATCGCGAGCGCCGTAAGGCGAGCGGCTGGTGGAACCAGTACCCGGGACTTGAGTCCATGGTCGAGTACGTGGCGTTGGAGGACATCGCCAGCAGTCTGCGAACCTGGCAGCTCGCCATTGTGCCCGGCTTGTTGCAGACGCCCGACTATGCGAGGGCCTTGGCGGTGGGGAACGGATCCTGGGAGGATCCTGACGAGATCGAACCCTTCGTCGAGGCTCGGATGGCACGACAGGTTCGATTGACCGGTGACCGTCCACTGGAGTTGTGGGCGGTGATGCATGAAAGTGCTCTGCGCCAACTGGTGGGAGGGCGACAGGTGATGAGGGACCAGCTCGGCCATCTGCTCGACATGGCTCGGCAGCCGAACGTGAAGCTCCAGGTCGTGCCCTACCTGGCGGGTGCTCACCCCGGAATGACGAGCGCCTTCACTATCGTGTCGTTCGCTGATCCCGGAGCACTTGATGTGGTCCATATGGATACAACATCGAGCACGCTCTGGCTGGAGAGCGATAATGATGCCGACCGCCACGTCAGACTCTTCGACCGCATCACGCGGCTGGGCCTGGCGCAGCGCAACTCGGCCAGACTGGTCGATGGCATTCTCAAGGAGTTGTAGGCCCTGTGTCCGCGTACAAATTCGTCAAGTCCAGCTACAGCGGCGGCAACGCTGGACAGGAGTGCGTCGAAGTGGCCCGCAACATCCCCCACGCCGTCGCTGTCCGCGACTCCAAGCGCCCAGGCGGCCCCGTCGTCGCCGTCGCGCCCGCCGCATGGAGCGCCTTCACGGCCGACCTGCGCCAGCCGCGACAGCCGTAGGTACGGCGAAGGGGCCCGGCGCGCACACATTGTGCGGGCCGGGCCCCTTCGCCGTATGACGCCTGCGGGCTACTTTTTGAACCCGTAGTCCATGAGCTTCTTCGCGTCTGCCGTGCGGTTCGCCTCCGAGGACGACGTGAGGACCGTGCCGATGACCGTCTTGCCCTTACGCGTCGCCGCGAAGACCAGGCAGTACTTGGCGGTCGGGCCGGAACCCGTCTTCACGCCGATCGCGCCGCTGTAGCTGCTGAGCATCTTGTTGGTGTTGGTCCACGACATGTAGCGGTAGCCACCGCTCTTCGTGGTGACCTTCTGCTTCGTCGACTTGGTCTTGACGACCGTGCGGAACGTGGAGTTCTTCATCGCCTGGCGGGCGATGATCGTCAGGTCGCGCGGGGTCGAGTAGTTCTTCCCACTGCTTATGCCGTCGAACGAGTCGAAGTTGGTGTTCTTCAGCTTGAGGCTCTTCGCCGTGGAGTTCATCTTGCCGATGAACGACTTCACGCGGGCCGCACGGGTGGAGCCGGTGCCGAACTTGTCGGCCAGCGCGTACGCGGCGTCGCAGCCGGACGGGAGCATCAGGCCGTAGAGGAGCTGGCCCACGGTCACCTTGTCGCCGACGATGAGCCGGGCGGACGAGGCGTTCTTGGAGACGATGTAGTCGCTGTAGGCCTTCTGGATCGTGACCTTGGTGTTGAGGTTCACGTTCTTCTGCTGCAGCACCACGAGGGCGGTCATGATCTTCGTGGTGGAGCCGGTGGAGCGGCGGGTGTCGGCGGCCTTGCTGAAGAGGCTCTTGCCGGTGCCGCTGTTCATCACGAAGCCGCCCTTGGCGACGATCTTCGGAGCCGGCGGCGGAGTGGCGGCCTGCGCCGTCGAGGCGAAGGCGCCGCTCGCCAGCACCGCACCCGCGGTGAGAGCCACGGTGCTCGTGATGGTCACGCGATTGATGCGCTTGATCCCGATTTTCAACTGAAAGCTCCAAATGCCCCTGATGTGCGGCCACAAATGGGTGCCGCTCGGTGGTGAGACTCCTGGAGCGGGAGAAAGGATGCGTTCCCTAGCGGGTGAATTTGCGCAGCCTTTACGTTAGCCGTTCGGACGCCCCTGACGGCGGTTCAGGTCAGACGTAGGAGGCGAGCAGTTCGTCCAACGTCCAGATGGTGGCTCGCACCCCGGACGTCCGGGCGAGATACCGGTCCCGCTCGATGAGGATGTTCAGATCGCCGCAGCCGAGCTTGTTGCAGGCGGGCTGGATCAGGCTGCTTCCCGTGCTGCCGCCGTCCACGAGGGCCTGGAGATGGGCCGCGTCCCATTCGGCCTCGCTGAGCGCCCAGGGCGCCTTGCCCGGTCCCGCGAGCAGACGATGACGCCTTGGTGGTCGTCGCCGCTGAGGGCGGAGAGCAGTGCGGGGCTGTGAGTGGTGATGAGGACCCGGGTCGCGCTCTCGGTGGCCGCCTCACGGACGAGCCGTAGTACCTGCGAAGCCTGGGACGGGTGCAGCCCGTTCTCCAGCTCCTCGATGACCGAGGTCAGGAGCGGGCAGGCCCGAAGCTCACTGTCGGCCCCAGCTCCAACCCGTCGCCCCCGGTCAACAGAGACGTCGTGATCGCGAGGAACCTGAGCATGCCGTCACTCATCTCGCGGGCGGGAGTCGTCCCCAACGCGTCCTCATCAAACGCGAGCATGACGTCTCCCAGTTCCGGCCTCGTGACAAGCAGCCGTTCGATGTCGTGGTCCACCAGTCCGCGAAGCAGCTCGACAAGGGTGCCGAAGAGCTCGGGGTCGTGGCGTTGGACACTGCCGATTGCTGCTGAAAGGTTCTCGGCCGTCCTGCGCAGGTGAGTGTCGCGGGCTGGCACGTATCGCCGCATGAGGTGCGGCACCGGGTCCAGGTGGAACACACCCGTGAGCGCGGTCAGGACGGCAGCGCCCGCCCAGAGGGCGTGCGTTTCGCCCTCGCTGTCTCCGCTGGCGCGCAACGCCAGTCGCGCCGTCAGAAGCCGGTCGTTGAGGAACAGAGCACTGGGATTGCGGCCCGGCTTTCCGTTGTGCCAGGCCGCATTGATGTGGTGCCCGCGCTGACTCGGCTCTCCGCTGATGAGTAGTGGCTTGATGCCCGTAGCCGTGGGGCCGGTGAGCCGTTCCTTGACGATCCGTACCTCTGGTTCCACCTGGATCGTCACGTCGAACGTAATGGGACCGCCCTCCGTGCCGATCGTGCAGCCCAGCGAGAACCGGTCCGAGCCGTGCGGCACGCACCCGCTCAGCCCGCCCCGCACCGGCCCCGCCGCGCTACGTCGGCTCTCCAGGGGCCTCGCTCATGTCGTCCCCGCGCGCCAGCCGGGAGAGGACTTCGAGCCCGTCCAGCGCGTTCGACTTGCCGCTGCTGTTGCACCCGATCAGGACGGTCAGAGGCGCCAAGGGGAGCACCGCGCAGTGGAAGCTCTTGCACGCGGTGAGACGTACCTCTTCGATGGCGGGACCTGTCACCTGCTTAATTTGGCGCGCACTCAACACCTCTGTAGCGCGCACTCCAGAGCATGCCACGGTCCAGAATCCGGACGTCCCTCCTCCATGCGTGCATGTTGTATCTATGCTGTGCGCATGCCTGCCGCAGCCCCCGCCCCCGTACAGCCGAAGATCACCTCCCTCAAGCAGCCGCCCGCCGCCGAGCGCGTCTACACGCACATCAAGGAGGCGGTCCTGGACCGTCGCTACGAGGGCGGGACGCTGCTCACCGAAGGGGGGCTCGCGGACGCGGTAGGGGTGTCGCGCACGCCGGTGCGGGAGGCGTTGCTGCGGCTGGAGGTCGAGGGGCTGATCAAGCTCTATCCGAAGAAGGGCGCCCTCGTGCTCGCCGTCTCCGCGCAGGAGATTAAGGACGTGGTGGAGACCCGGCTGCTGGTGGAGGAGTTCGCGGCGCGTAAAGCTGTTCCCGCGTCGCCCCGGTTGATCGCGCGGCTCGAACAGCTCCTGGAGGAGCAGCGGCAGCTGGCGGAGGCCGGGGACCTGGCGGCCGTGGCCGTCAAGGACCGCTGCTTTCACGCCGAGATCGTCAAGCACGCGGGCAACGAGATCCTCTCGCGCCTCTACGACCAGTTGCGCGACCGCCAGTTGCGGATGGGCGTCGCGGTGATGGAGGCGCATCCGGGCAGGATCGAGGCCAACATCACCGAGCACAGCGAGCTGTTGGAGGCGATCCGGGGCGGGAACGCCGAGGAGGCCGCGCAGGTCGTCCGGCGCCACGTCAGCCGCGTCCGGGTGCTGGTCCGGGGTGAGGACCGGTGAGTTCGGCCGCCCCCACGCTCTCCCTGCCCGGCGATCCACCCGGGGGCCGGCGCGCCGCCTGGGTCTGGGGAATCGGCGTCGCCGTCTACTTCGTCGCCATCATCTTCCGTACGAGCCTGGGTGTGGCCGGTCTCGACGCCGCCGACCGCTTCGACGTCAACGCCTCCGCTCTGTCGACCTTCTCCATCCTCCAGCTCCTCGTCTACGCGGGCATGCAGATACCCGTGGGGCTGATGGTCGACCGGCTCGGCACCAAGCGGGTCCTCACCATCGGGGCCGTCCTCTTCACGGTCGGACAGCTCGGTTTCGCGCTCTCCCCCTCGTACGGCATGGCGCTCGCCGCCCGCGCCCTGCTCGGCTGCGGTGACGCGATGACGTTCATCAGCGTGCTGCGGCTCGGCAGCCGCTGGTTCCCCGCCCGGCGCGGGCCGCTGATCGGCCAGGTCGCCGCGCTGTTCGGGATGGCGGGCAATCTCGTCTCGACCCTCTTCATCGCGCGGGCCCTGCACAGCTTCGGCTGGACGACGACCTTCGTCGGCAGTTCGCTGGCGGGAGTCGTCGTGCTCGTCCCGCTCCTGCTCTTCCTGAAGGACCACCCCGCCGGGCACGAGCCGCCGCCCGCCGAGCACACGGGCGCCTCGTACGTCCGCAGGCAGATCGCCGCCGCCTGGCGGGAACCGGGGACCCGGCTCGGGATGTGGGTGCACTTCACCACGCAGTTCCCGGCGATGGTCTTCCTGCTGCTCTGGGGGATGCCGTTCCTGGTCGAGGCGCAGGGGCTGAGCCGGGCGACGGCGGGCACGCTGCTCACCCTGGTGGTGCTCTCCAACATGGTGGTGGGGCTCGTCTACGGGCAGATCATCGCCCGCCACCACGAGGCGCGGGCCCCCATCGCCCTGGGCACGGTCGCGACCACCGCCCTCCTCTGGGCCTGCGCGATCTTCTATCCCGCCGCTCACACCCCGATGTGGCTGCTGACCGTCCTGTGCGTGGTGCTGGGCGCTTGCGGCCCGGCATCGATGGTCGGCTTCGACTTCGCCCGGCCCGCCAATCCGCCGGAGCGCCAGGGCACCGCGTCGGGGATCGTCAACATGGGCGGGTTCATCGCCTCCATGACGACGCTGTTCGCCGTGGGGGTGCTGCTGGACGCCACGGGCGGCAACTACCGGGTCGCCTTCGCCTCGGTCTTCGTCCTGGAGGCGCTCGGCGTCATCCAGATCCTGCGGCTGCGCCGCCGGGCGGCGCTCAGGGAACGCGACCACCATGTGGTCAGCCGGGTGGAGGCCGTGCACGTACCCGCGTGACCCGCGCGGCCATGCGCTCGGCGGCGCGCCCGCCCATCCGCGAGTGAACTCCGGGCGGGCGCCGCCGGGAGCTACGGGGTGACGGCGAAGTGCTCCAGGATCGCCGTGGCCAGCTCCTGGTCGCCCTCGGCCTTGATCCGGTCGGCCACGGCTGCCGGCCGGACCCGGCCGCAGGCGAGGCGTACGAACGTCTCCCAGTCCATCGACAGGGTCACGGCCGGGCCCAGCGAGGGGGAACCGTCTACCGAGCCCCGGCCCTCCGCGTCGACCCGTACCGTCCGCAGGAACTCCACCGGGCCGTGCACGTCCAGCACCACCGCCGAGTTGGCCGGTGCGCCCGCGTCCTTGGCGACCACCTTCGGCAGCGCGGCGAGGAGGACGTCCCGGGTGATGTGCGCGCCGGGGCTGTCCAGGTTGCCCGGCTGGCCGAGCGTCGTGCGCAGGTCCTGCTCGTGCACCCAGACGTCGAAGGCCCGCATGTTGAGCGCCACTTCGAGGGTCTGCTCGGCCCCCAGGGGCGCGCGGACCGTGGCGTCGGGGGAGCGGGACTCATTGCGGAGCTGCCGGGCGCGGCGGATGAGGACGTACTCCAGCTCGGACGTCATCTCCGGAGCGGTGTGGTGGCGCCGGACGTCGACCTGCATCTCCATGTACCGGGCGAAGTCGCTCTGCACGTGGTAAAGGTCGCGCGGCAGCGTATGGATGGGCCGCGGATCGCCGAGCATCTCGCACTCCATACCGATGACGTGCGACACGATGTCCCGCACCGACCATCCGGGGCACGGTGTGCGGCGGTTCCACTCCCCCTCCGCGAGTGGCTTGACCAGGTCGGCTATCGCTTCGATGGAGTGAGTCGCGGAGTCGGCGTAGGTCTGGAGGCTGGGATGGACGGTCACGGGACCCCTCGGCGGTTCTTCGGTGCATGGGCTGGAGAGCAGGGAGTGCCGGCGGGCGGGCCGGCACGGACGACGCTGTCGTGGGCTGCGGGCTGCGGGCTGCGGGCTGCGGGCTACGTGGAGGTTCAGTCGCCTAAGTTACGCTGCGAGCAGGCACCCCGGCAGTGCTTTCGTGTGACGATCGTAGGCCCGTGTTGACGGCTCGAATGCCAGGACGGTGGTAGTGTGCGCGCCTCCCTCATCCAGATCGCAGTAGACCCGGACGAATCCGTCGAGGCCCGGCGCGAGCGTGCGGCCTCCTTAGTGGTCGCTCAGCGCGGCTCCGACCTGGTGGTCCTTCCCGAGCTCTGGCCGGTCGGAGCGTTCGCCTACACCGTTTTCGAGCAGGAGGCGGAGCCACTCCAGGGCCCCACCCACGACGTGATGGCGAAGGCGGCCGCCGAGGCGGGCGTCTGGCTGCACGCGGGCTCGTTCGTCGAGCGCGCGCCGGACGGCACCCTCTACAACACCGCGCTGGTCTTCACCCCGGACGGTGAGCGCTCGGCCGTCTACCGCAAGATCCACCGCTTCGGCTTCGACAAGGGCGAGGCGGTCATGATGGGCGCCGGCGAGGACCTGGTGACCGTCGCCCTGCCGCGGACCACGCTGGGCCTGGCCACCTGTTACGACCTGCGCTTCCCTGAGCAGTTCCGCGGGCTCGTCGACGCGGGCGCCGAGATCCTCGTCGTGGCCGCGGGCTGGCCCGAGCGCCGTCGCGCCCACTGGACGCTCCTCGCGCAGGCCCGTGCCGTCGAGAACCAGGCGTACGTCCTCGCCCTCGGCACGGCGGGCACCCACGCCGACGTCCCGCAGGCCGGGCACAGCATCGTCGTCGACCCCTGGGGTGAGGTGCTCGCCGAGGCCGGGGCTCAGGAAGAGATCCTGACCGTGGAGTTCGATCCCGCGAAGGTGGGTGCGACGAGGGAGCAGTTCCCGGCACTGAAGGACCGGCGCCTCGGGCTGGCGCCACCGCGCTGATGGCAGCCTCGTGGGGGGCTGGGGCTTGCTCATGCCGGGGCTGGGGCTTGCTCAGCACCAGTGCCGCTCCGCGCTCGACCGGCCGGGAAGCGCTGAGGTGGACGCCCACGAGGTGCAGTACACGCCGCCGCGCGTCCTGTGTCGCACCGTTTCACGTGAAACAACGAAGCTCGCGCGCGCCACTACGTATCAGCCCTCGTTCTCCTTGTCCGCCAGCACGATCACGCACATCGACACGGCGATGAGCAGCGCGATGTCCGCGTCCTCCCGGACCACGTCGATGCCGTACGTGTCCCGGATCGTCAGCCAGCGCCGCGAGACCTGGGCCAGCAGCTCACCGTCGTACTCGATCGCGAACTCGCGGTCCAGGATCTTGCCGCTGACATCGATCTCCGTGCCGTCCACCAGGGTCACCCGGTAGTGGTTGCGCAGCAGCGACAGGCGCTTGCGCTTGACCTGGGCCAGCTCCTCGCCGCCGCGCTCGATGAGCATGGTGTCGCGCAGGCTGATGAGCTTCTGCCGCAGTTCGACCAGCACCCGGCCGTCGGCGTCCTTCAGCTCGAAAGTGTCACGCAGCCGCATCGCCTTGCCGTCGACCAGGAAGACCTTGCGGCCCTCGGTGTCCTCGATCCAGTAGTCGTCACCGATGGCGAACAGGCGCTCACGTACGAGAAGTCTCATGCGACACAGGTTCCCCCGGGCCCCGGCGGAATGCCCGCAGGTGGGGTCGGTGTTGACTGGTGGCATGGCATCACGTGCACGCGTCCGCGCCCCCGAACTCATCGGCAAGGGCGGCTGGCTCAACACAGGCGACCGGCAGTACACCCTCTCCGAACTGCGAGGACGCGTCGTCATCCTCGATTTCTGGACCTTCTGCTGTGTGAACTGCCTGCATGTCCTGGATGAGCTGCGGGAGCTGGAGGAGAAGCACCGCGACACCGTGGTGATCATCGGGGTCCACTCGCCGAAGTTCGTCCACGAGGCCGAGCACCAGGCCGTCGTCGACGCCGTCGAGCGGTACGAGGTCCACCACCCCGTCCTGGACGACCCCGAGCTGGCCACCTGGAAGCAGTACGCCGTACGGGCCTGGCCGACGCTCGTCGTCATCGACCCCGAGGGCTATGTCGTCGCCCAGCACGCGGGCGAGGGCCACGCCCACGCCATCGAGAAGCTGGTCGAGGAGCTGGAGGCCGAGCACGGGGCCAAGGGCACGCTCCGCCGCGGCGACGGCCCCTACGTGGCGCCCGAGCCGGTCGCCACGCATCTGCGCTTCCCGGGCAAGGCGCTGCTCCTGCCCGAGGGGGGCTTCCTCGTCTCCGACACCACCCGGCACCGCCTGGTCGAGCTGGACGCGGACGGCGAGACCGTACGGCGCCACTTCGGCACGGGCGAGCGCGGCCTGAACGACGGCGGCCCGGACGAGGCCCGGTTCTGCGAGCCGCAGGGGCTCGCCGTGCTCCCGGACGGCCGCGTCGCGGTCGCGGACACGGTCAACCACGCGATCCGCGCCCTGGACCTCACGACCGGGGTGACCAGCACCCTGGCCGGGACCGGCCGCCAGTGGTGGCAGGGGACCCCGACCAGCGGCCCGGCGCGCGAGGTGGACCTCTCCTCGCCGTGGGACCTGGCCTGGTTCGGTGACCGGCTGTGGATCGCCATGGCGGGCGTGCACCAGCTGTGGACGTACGACCCCGAGAACGGGACCGTGCGGGTCGCCGCCGGTACCACCAACGAAGGGCTGGTCGACGGACCGGCCGCCGAGGCCTGGTTCGCCCAGCCGTCCGGCCTCGCGGTCTCCGCCGACGGCGAGCGGCTCTGGGTCGCCGACTCCGAGACCTCCGCCCTGCGCTGGGTCGACCGGGACGAGCACGTGCACACCGCCGTCGGCACCGGGCTCTTCGACTTCGGCCACCGCGACGGAGCGGCTGCCCAGGCGCTCCTCCAGCACCCGATCGGCGTGACCGCGCTGCCCGACGGGTCCGTGGCCGTCTCGGACACGTACAACCACGCCCTGCGCCGCTACGACCCCGCGTCCGACGAGGTCACCACGCTCGCCACCGACGTACGCGAGCCCAGCGACGCGGTGCTGGTCGACGGCGACCTGGTCGTCGTCGAGTCCGCCCGCCACCGCCTCACCCGCCTCCGGCTGCCCGAAGAGGCCGTACGCGTCGCCGAGCAGGCGCACCGCACCCAGCGCGCCGCCACCGAGATCGCCGCAGGCACCCTCCGCCTCGACGTGGTCTTCCAGGCGCCGGCGGGCCAGAAGCTGGACACCCGGTACGGGCCCTCCACCCGGCTGCTGGTCTCCGCCACCCCGCCCGAGCTGCTGGCCGAGGGCTCCGGCGCGGGCACGGACCTCGGGCGCGACCTGGTCCTCGCGGACGGGGTCACCGAGGGCGTGCTGCACGTCTCCGCGATGGCCGCGTCCTGCGACGACGACCCGGCCAACGAGTACCCGGCCTGCCACGTCCATCAGCAGGACTGGGGCGTCCCCGTCCGCGTGACCGCGGAGGGAACGCCCCGGTTGCCGCTGGTGCTGGCGGGGATGGACAGCCCTTCCTGAGGGCTCCGGGCTCAGGGCTCAGGGCTGGCGGCTGACGGACGCGGGCCGACGGCTCAGAACTCGTCGGCGCCGTTGCGCAGCTCGGTGGTCCAGTAGCCGGTGGCCCACTTCTGCGGGTTGACGGCGAGGCCCTCGGTGGCGGGGGACTTCACGACCGCCGTCCCGCCCCCGTTGGCCTTCAGCGTCACCGTGAACTCCTTCACCGTCTCGGTGCTCCCCTTCCGGCCGCCCTCGGACATGCGCACCGCGGCATAGGCGGACTGACCGGGCTCCAGGACCACCGACGCCTCCGGCTTGCTCTTGGCGACGGGCGGGACGATGCCCCGCGCGTTGTCCAGGAAGTGGATGTGCGGGTACTCCTTCATCTCGCAGCCGGCGCCGGAGGTGTTCTTCGCGGTCAGCGTGAGGTGGGTGTAGGGCGGACCGTCCTGGCGTTCGGCGGTGATCTCGAGGCCCTGCGCGGTGCAGAGGGGGACGGAGGCACGGGAAGCGCCGACGGGGGAAGCGCCGGGCCCGGTGGTGCCGGAGCCGCTCGTCGTGCCGGACCCCTTGGCCGTGCCGGCCGCCTGCTCGGTGCCGGCGGATCCGGTGACGCCGGTGGTCCCGGTCTCCTGCGCTTCCTCGGTGGCCTCCTCCGAACCGGGCTGCGCGGCGACCGTCGCGCCGGCGCTCACCGCCGGACCGGCGGACCTGGTACCGGTGTCGCTGTCACCGCACGCGGTGAGGGTGAGGGCCAGGACCGCGGTGGTCGTGGCGGCCAGGACGGTGCTGCGGTTGCGGAACGTACGCACGGAGGCTCCCCCGGGAGTGGTGGTGGGACGGACGCCCGGTCAAGACGGCCGCCCCGAGTTGCTGACAGGGATGACTCTGCCCGCCGCCGCTCACGTATCGCTGCCGTGCCGCTGACGTCCGGCTGACGTGCCGTCCGGGGCGGCTGGCGGCCGGCGGCCGGGCGTTTTCGACGCTTGCGGCTCGCGGGCCGGCCGATGCCACCGTCCGGGCGCCCTCGGGGCCGCCGTGACGCCCGTGCCCAGCCTGGTGCGAAGCGCTCAGCCCTCGCCGGAAAGCCGCCGCAGCGCCTGTTCGTGCCGCCGCCGGTGGTCGGCCCGTGCCGTCACCCGCAGCAGCACTCCCAGCGCCCGTACGGCCCCCTCGTCGTACCCGGCGCGTTCCGCCTCCGTCGCCGCCCGGTCCAGCAGCCGTATGCCCTCGTCCTCCTCGCCGAGCACGATGCGGGCCTCGCCGCTGACGGCCAGCAGCAGGGTCCGGCGGGCCACCTCCTCGTGCTCGGGTCCCAGGTCGAGCGCCGTCCGGGCGGACGTGAGGGCGTCCTCGGGGCGTCCTGCGGTGAGCTGTATCCGGGCGAGGTGCTGGAGGCCGAGCATCTCGGTGTGCCGGTCGGCCTCCGTACGGGCCAGGCCGACGGCCCGTACGCACCCCTCCTGTGCCGCGGCCGGCTCACCCAGTTCGGCCTGGACGACCGCCAGGTTGATCAGCGCGGTCGCCTCGCCCAGCGGGTCGCCGGCCTGGCGGGCCAGCAGGGTCGACCGCTCCAGGAGGGCGGCGGCCTCTGCGGTCCGGCCCTCCTCCGTCAGCACCCACCCCAGCAGGGTGAGCACCCGCGATTCGGCGTACGGGTCCTTGACCGCGCGCGCCGAGTCGAGGGCCAGCTCCAGCAGCGGGGACCAGTTGTCCCGGACCCGCCACACCACCTGCGGCCACTGGAGCAGGATGATCCGCCAGGCCCGGTCGTCGAGTTCCGCGTCCCGGGCGGCGACGGCGGCCAGCGCCAGGTCGTCCCGCTCGGCGGCCAGCCAGCGCATCGCCGCCGTACGGTCGGCGAAGTCCCGTACGGCGGCGGGGTGGCGGTAGCCGTCCGGCAGGACGAAGCAGGGCTCGCCGCCGGGCTCCACGGTGTCGGCGGCGGCCAGGGCGGTGGCGATGTAGTGGTCGAGCACGCCGGCCAGCGCATCGGACGCTGCGGCCGGGTCGAGCCCGCGGGCGTACAGGCGCACCAGGTCGTGCAGCACCCAGCGCCCGGGCGCGGTCTCGGTGACGAGATGGGCCGAGGCCAGCCGTTCCAGCGCGGCGGCGGCGTTGACCGGGTCCGTCCCGGCCAGTGCGGCGGCCGTGTACGGGTCGAAGTGGCCGCCGGGATGGTGGCCGAGCCGGGCGAACTGGTGGACCGCTTCGGGCGGCAGGTGCTGGACGGTCAGCCGCAGGGCGGCCGAGACCCCGGTGTCGTCCACGTCGAGGTAGGCCAGCCGGGAGCGCTCGTCGGCCAGTTCGTCGGCCAGCGCGGCGAGCGTCCAGCGCGGGCGTCCGGCCAGCCGGGCGGCGGTGACGCGCAGGGCGAGCGGCAGTCCGCCGCAGAGCTCGGCGAGCCGGCGGGCCGCCACCGGTTCGGCGTGGACCCGCTCCTCGCCGAGCACTCCGGCGAACAGGGCCGTCCCGTCGTGAGGTCCGAGGGTGTCGAGCGGGACGGGCCGGGCGGCGTCCGAGGCGATCAGCCCTTCCAGCCGGTGGCGGCTGGTGACCAGCGTGACGCAGTCGCTGCCGCCCGGGAGCAGCGGCCTGACGGTGGCGGAGTCGCGGGCGTTGTCGAGGATCACCAGCAGCCGGCGCCGGTCCGTCAGCGACCGGAAGAGCGCGGCCGCCGCCTGTACGGACTCCGGGACCCTGCGCGGGGCGACACCCAGCGCGAGAAGGAACTCCCGCAGTACGTCGATGAGCGCGGCCTCCCCGGCGTCGCTGAACCCGCGCAGATCGGCGAAGAGCCGCCCGTCCGGGAAGAGCGCGGGGCTTCGGTGGGCCCACTGGAGGGCCAGTGCGGTCTTGCCCACCCCGGCGGGGCCGGTGACCAGACAGACGGGCGCCTCGCCCGCCGCCGCCCGGGTCAGCGCGGCCAGTTCGGGCCCGCGCCCGTGGAAGCCGCGGGGGGCGCGGGGAAGGAGATCGGCGGCCGTGCCGTCGGCGGCGGTGGGGGCTGCGTTGCCGGACACGGCGGCGGGAGAGGGATCGGCACCGCGTACGGCGGCGGCCTTGTCGGGTACGGCGGTGGGTGCGGTCCCGGGCCCGGTGGCGCTCACGGGCTTTGGTACGTCCCCCGTCCCGTGCTCGGCTTCCCCGTCGGCACGTCCCGGTTCCCCCCGCAGGATCAGCGCGTAGGCGTCGGCGAGTTCGGGCCCCGGGTCGACGCCCAGCTCGTCCGCGAGCAGCCGCCGTGTGCGGTGGAAGCGGTCCAGGGCCTCCGACTGGCGTCCCGCCCGGTACAGCGCCAGCATCAGCGCCGACGCGAGCGACTCCCGCAGCGGGTGCGCCGCCGTCTCCGCCGCCAGCAGGGCCGCCGCACGGTGGTGTTCGCCCAGCGCCCCGTACGTGCGGGCCAGGTGTTCGACCGTCGCCAGTCGCGACTCCTCCAGCGAGTGCGCGGCCGCCCTGAGCGGCGGGCCGGTGAGTGCGCCGCTGAGCGCCGGCCCCTGCCACAGGGAGAGGGCCTCCTTGAGCATCAGGACCGTGTCGGCGGGGGAGCGCTGTTCCCGCGCGAGCATCAGCAGCTCCTCGAAGCGCTGCGAGTCCAGCAGGGTCTCCGGCAACCGCAGGACGTACGCGTCACCGAGGGTGGCCAGTTCCACTCCGTACGCCTCGGCGTCCGCGTCCACCAGGAGAGCGCGGAGACGGGAGACGTGCCCCTGGATCACGCTACGGGCGTGCAGCGGGGGTTCGTCGTCCCACAGGGAGTCCGTCAGCCTGCCGACGGTGACCGGGGTGTTGGCGGACAGCAGGAGCGTGGCCAGCAGGCTGCGCCGTTTCGCGGGGCCGAGCGGCAGCGGCCCGGCGAGCGTTTCGACGGAGACCGTGCCGAGCAGCCGGAACTCCACGAGCGGCTCCCCTTCCGGGCGGGACGTGCCCGCGGTGAGGGGCGCGGGATCCGTTCCAGATTATCGGGGCCGCCGGGGGCCGGTGCCGGGGTCACTCCTGGTCGGGGCCGGTTTTCGGCCGTCGGACGGGCCGGGCCTTAGCCCTGCCGCCCGGCCGCGGCCGCCGGGTCAGTGGTAGCGCTGCTCGTCGTCCTGGACGACCGTGGTGGTGGGCGGCACGACCATGCGCCGACGGCGCGCGATGCTCATGTAGACGAAGACCCCGATGAGGCCGACGAGCATCATGATCCAGCCGACCAGGTCGACATTGACGGTGTCCACCTTCCAGTCGGTCGCGAACGCCAGAATCGCGCCGCCACCGATCAGGAGAATGCATCCTCCGAGTCCCATGAATCCCGCCTCCTCGACGGCCCGGTGAATCCGGACCGATGTAGGGGTCGGGTACCCGGCCCGGCAACAACCATGTCCGGGACGGCGGTTGAGCGCGGGGGTCAGTCCGTCAGGAACGCCGTGAGCGCGTTGGCCAGCAGATACGGGTCGTCGGCGCCGCACAGTTCACGCGCGCTGTGCATGGAGAGGATCGCGACGCCGATGTCCACGGTGCGGATGCCGTGCCGGGCGGCGGTGATCGGGCCGATCGTCGTGCCGCAGGGCATCGAGTTGTTGGAGACGAACGTCTGCCACGGCACGCCCGCCTTCTCGCAGGCGGCGGCGAACACCGCGCGGCCGCTGCCGTCGGTGGCGTACCGCATGTTGACGTTGACCTTGAGGATCGGCCCGCCGTTGGCGACCGGGTGGTGTGTCGGGTCGTGCCGCTCGGCGTAGTTGGGGTGCACGGCGTGGCCGGTGTCGGAGGAGAGGCAGACCGTCCCGGCGAAGGCGCGGGCGTGGTCCTCGTACGTACCGCCCCGGGCGAAGACCGAGCGTTCCAGGACCTTGCCGAGGAGCGGCCCGTCGGCCCCGGTGTCGGACTGGGAGCCGTTCTCCTCGTGGTCGAAGGCGGCCAGTACGGGGATGTACAGGAGCTCCTCGTCCGGCTGTCCCGCGACGGCGGCCAAGGCGGCGGTCGCGGCGTGCACGGAGAGGAGGTTGTCCATCCGCGGTCCGGCGACCAGCTCGCGGTCGCGGCCCAGGTAGGACGGCGGCTCGATGGCGTGCGGCATGAGGTCCCAGCCGGTGACGTCCTGCGCGTCGACGCCGGCCTCCTCGGCGACGAAGCGGATCAGGTCGCCCTCAGCCACCTCGCCGAGACCCCAGATCGGCTGCATGTGGCGCTGCCGGTCGAGCTTGAGGCCGTCGGTGTTGGCAGAGCGGTCCAGGTGTACGGCCAGCTGGGGCACCCGCAGCAGCGCCCGGTCGATGTTGACGAGCCGGTCGGTGCCGTCCCGCAGCGAGATCCGGCCGGCGAGTCCCAGGTCCCGGTCGAGCCAGGTGTTCAGCAACGTGCCGCCGTAGACCTCGACGGCGATCTGGCGCCAGCCGTGCGACTCCGTGTCGGGCAGCGGCTTCACCCGCAGGTTCGGGGAGTCGGTGTGCGCGCCGACGATCCGGAACGGGGTGTGCGCGGACGCGCCCTCCGGCACGTACCAGGCGATGATCGCCCCGCCGCGGAGCACGTACTTCCCGCCGGTGCTCGCGTCCCAGGCGGCGGTCTCCTCGACCTGGCGGAATCCGGCCACCTCCAGCCGGGCGGCAGCGTTGGCCACGGCGTGGTACGGGGACGGGCTCGCCGCCAGGAAGGACATCAGATCATCGGTGTGCGCACGGTCGAACCGGTGGCGAGAACTCATGGTCTTCACTGTATCGAGGGACCCGAGTCCGGAATCCGGTGACCGGCTGGTTGCTGCCCGGGGCTGCAGCTCGTCGATCGCGGTCAGGTCGATGTCGTACGGGGCGGAGAGCTTGAGGCGGTCGTGGTGGCCTCTTGATCGCTTCCGCCTTGACCACGACGGCATCCGGCTCCGGGACGCTTCTCCTGCCGACGGCCCGCGCACTCAGCTGATACGACAGCGCCGCCACCCGAACGATTTCCGGATGGCGGCGCTGTTGACGTACCGAGCGGTCGGGCGAGGCCCTAGAAGGCGGCCTCGTCCAGCTCCATCAGGGAGTTGTCGACGCTCTCGGCGAGCGCGCGCTCGGCCGAGACGCCCGGGAGGATGTTGGCCGCGAAGAACTTCGCGGCGGCGATCTTGCCCTGGTAGAAGGCGACGTCCTTGGCGGAGGCGGTCGGCAGCTTCTCGGCGGCCACGGTCGCGCCCTTGAGGAGCAGGTAGCCGACGACGACGTCGCCGGAGGCCATCAGCAGGCGGGTCGTGTTGAGCCCGACCTTGTAGATGTTCTTGACGTCCTCGCCGGTTGCGGTGAGGTCGGTGATCATCGTGCCGACGATCGCCTCCAGGTCCACGGCCGCCTTGGCGAGCGAGTCCAGCGCGGGGGCCAGCTCCTCGCTGCCCTGGGCGCCGGCGAGGAACTTCTTGATCTCCTCGGAGAGCGTGTTGAGCGAGACACCCTGGTCGCGGACGATCTTCCGGAAGAAGAAGTCCTGGCCCTGGATCGCCGTCGTGCCCTCGTAGAGGGTGTCGATCTTGGCGTCCCGGATGTACTGCTCGACCGGGTACTCCTGGAGGTAACCGGAGCCGCCGAACGTCTGGAGCGACTGCGCCAGCTGCTCGTAGGACTTCTCGGAGCCGTACCCCTTCACGATCGGGAGCAGCAGGTCGTTGAGGCCGTTCAGCGCCTTGGCGTCCTCGCCCGCGGCCTCCTTCTCCTGGATCGCGTCCTGGACGGTGGCCGTGTACAGCACGAGGGAGCGCATGCCCTCGGCGTACGCCTTCTGCGTCATGAGCGAGCGGCGCACGTCGGGGTGGTGCGTGATGGTGACCTTGGGCGCCGTCTTGTCCATGAACTGCGACAGGTCCGTGCCCTGGACGCGCTCCTTGGCGTACTCCAGCGCGTTCAGGTAGCCCGTGGAGAGGGTGGCGATGGCCTTCGTGCCGACCATCATGCGGGCGAACTCGATGATGCGGAACATCTGGCGGATGCCGTCGTGCTTGTCGCCGATGAGCCAGCCCTGGGCGGGGTGGCGGTCGCCGAAGGTCATCTCGCAGGTGTTGGAGGCCTTGAGGCCCATCTTGTGCTCGACGTTCGTCGCGTACACACCGTTGCGCTCGCCCAGCTCGCCGGTGGTCCAGTCGAAGTGGTATTTCGGGACCAGGAAGAGCGAGAGGCCCTTGGTGCCGGGGCCCGCGCCCTCGGGGCGCGCCAGCACGTAGTGGAGGATGTTCTCGGACATGTCGTGCTCGCCCGAGGTGATGAAGCGCTTCACACCCTCGATGTGCCAGGAGCCGTCCTCCTGCTGCACGGCCTTCGTCCGGCCGGCGCCGACGTCGGAGCCGGCGTCCGGCTCGGTCAGCACCATCGTCGAGCCCCACTGCTTCTCGACGGCGATCTCCGCGACCTTCTTCTGCTCCTCGGTGCCCTCTTCGAAGAGGATGCCCGCGAAGGCGGGGCCGGAGGAGTACATCCACACGGCCGGGTTCGCACCGAGCAGCAGCTCCGCGTAGCCCCAGATCAGGGAGCGGGGGGAGGTGGTGCCGCCGATCTCCTCGGGCAGGCCCAGGCGCCAGTACTCGGAGTCCATGAAGGACTGGTACGACTTCCTGAAGCTCTCCGGGACCGGCGCGGTGTTGGTCTCCGGGTCGAAGACCGGCGGGTTGCGGTCGGCGTCGGCGAAGGAGTCGGCGAGCTCGTTCTCCGCGAGGCGGGCGATCTCCTCGAGGATGCTCTTCGCGGTGTCGACGTCCATCTCCGCGAACGGACCGGTGCCGTACAGCTTGTCGCGCCCGAGGACCTCGAAGAGGTTGAACTCGATGTCGCGGAGATTCGACTTGTAGTGCCCCATGGGAAGGCTCCGTAATCAATAGCAGTGGCGCACAGCGCCCCGGGGAGTGATGCGGGTCGGGCGACAGGCAGGCGTGGGTGCAGGCAGACGCGGGTGTATCAGCTGACCTCTACGATGATGCTACCCGTCAGTAATAAGGCGCAACCCCTCAAGCCGTAGATGTGTCCGATTACTCTTTGCAGCATGTACGGCTACGACCAGAACCCTGGTGCTCAGCAGCAGATGGGTCAGATGGGCCAGATGGGTGGCGGCTACGGCGAGCAGCCGCTGTATCCCGAGCCCTCTCCGCCCTCCCTGGCCGACGCGGTACGGGCCTTCACCACCGGCTCCCTCTCCGCCGAGGACTTCCAGCAGATCTTCGCCACGTCGAAGGTCTACTGCCCGCGCGGTGACAACCCCGGCTTCCTGGCACTGCACAACACCCAGCAGCCGGTGATCCCGATGTTCACCACGCTCAAGGAGCTGCGGCTCTACGCGGGCAAGGAGTCCAAGTACTTCGTGATCACCGGCGCCGAGGTGATCGACCTGCTCCCCACGGGGTACGGCTTCGTCCTGGACATGGAGGGTGATCACCGGATGGTCTTCGACGCCAAGGCGGTCGAGCAGATGGTGGACTTCGCGATGCGGCGTATGTACGGGTAGGTGTTTTCGGTCCGTGGGTCGCTGACCTGCGGGTTCTTCGATCGGGCGAGGGCCCGCGCCGCGAGCGGCGCGGGCCCTCGCGCTGTCGGTGGGCGGGGCGGGAATGCCGCACGCCTTGCAGGATGTTCACCATTCAACTAAATTGGTTCCAGAAGACTCGCCCGGAGGTGGCTCCCATGCCCGCAGTGACCGTCGACAACCCGCTGACCCTGCCCAAGGTGGCCGCTTCGGGTGACGCCGTGGCCCGCCCCGTGCTCGCCGTGACCACGGCGCCGAGCGGATTCGAGGGCGAGGGCTTCCCCGTCCGCCGCGCGTTCGCGGGGATCAACTACCAGCACCTCGACCCGTTCATCATGATGGACCAGATGGGTGAGGTGGAGTACGCCGCAGGCGAGCCGAAGGGCACTCCCTGGCACCCGCACCGCGGGTTCGAGACGGTCACCTACCTGATCGACGGGTCCTTCATCCACCAGGACTCCAACGGTGGCGGCGGCACCATCGAGAACGGCGACACCCAGTGGATGACCGCCGGATCGGGGCTGCTGCACATCGAGGCGCCGCCGGAGTCGCTCGTGCTGTCCGGCGGGCTCTTCCACGGCCTCCAGCTCTGGGTGAACCTCCCCAAGGCCGACAAGATGATGAACCCGCGCTACCAGGACATCCGCGGCGGCGAGGTGCAGCTCCTCACCTCCCCGGACGGCGGCGCGCTGCTCCGGGTCATCGCCGGTGAGCTCGACGGGCACCAGGGGCCCGGCATCACGCACACCCCGATCACGATGATCCACGCCACCGTCCGGCCCGGCGCCGAGGTGACCCTGCCCTGGCGCGAGGACTTCAACGGACTCGCGTACGTCCTGGCCGGGCGTGGCACGGTCGGCGAGGAGCGCCGTCCGATCCGCCTCGGGCAGACCGCGGTGTTCGGCAGCGGCGGCTCGCTGACCGTCCGCGCGGACGAGAAGCAGGACGGGAACACCCCGGACCTGGAGATCGTCCTCCTCGGCGGCCGCCCGATCCGGGAGCCGATGGCGCACTACGGGCCGTTCGTGATGAACAGTCAGGCCGAGCTGCAGCAGGCCTTCGAGGACTTCCAGGCCGGCCGCCTCGGCACGGTTCCGGCGGTTCACGGCATGTGACGTCCGGGAGTGGTCGAGCTGACAGCCCGTCACTCGTACGGTGGTGGCGGGCGGGCCCGCGGTCGCGCACCGTGCTCGGGTGGGAGGGTGCCTGCTGCGGGCATGCTGCTCGCCGTCCCGATGTGCGCGGCGGCATTCGGCGTACTGGGCGAGCTGCGCCGACGTTCACGGGGCGGCGGCGGATCCAGCCCGTCCGGCGTTCGAGGACGGAACCGTTACGGGGGGGAGATCCCCGCAGCGATCAGGGCCCCGGGTTCCTCAGGGCGCCCCCGGCTCGGCCGACTCGTACAGCTCGAACCAGATCGACTTCCCCTCCCCCCGCGGATCCACCCCCCACGCGTCCGCCAGCATCTCCATCAGCACCAGCCCCCGCCCGCTGGACGCCATCTCCCCCGGCCGCCGCTTGTGCGGCAGCTCGTCGCTCGCGTCGGCCACCTCCACGCGCAGCCGCCGGTCCCCCCGCTCCCCGGAGACCTCCGCCAACATCAGCGCGTCGCCGTCCGTGTGAACCAGCACGTTGGTGGCCATCTCCGAAACCATCAGGACCGCCGAGTCGACCTGCTCGGGGTCCTTCCAGTCGTGCAGCAGCTCCCGTACGAGCTGCCGGCCCACCGAGATCCGCTCGGGCTCGGCCTGCGCGATGGTCAGGACGCTGCGGCGGGCCGGCGTCCGAGGCGCCCGCGTGCTCTCCCGTCGCAGCACCAGCACCGCGATGTCGTCCTCACGGCGGTCGGCGAGCGGACCGGTCGTGTAGTGCGAGGTCGGCCCGTGCACGGCCTGGACCAGCGCATCCGCCATCTGCTCCAGGTCCTCGGTGGGCTCCTCCAGGACCGGGCGCAGCCTGCCCCAGCCGGTGGCCATGTCGTGGCCGCCGGTCTCGATGAGGCCGTCCGTGCAGAACATGATCGTTTCGCCTGGTTCCAGGACGACCCGGGTGGTGGGGTAGTCGGAGTCCGTCTCGATGCCCAGCGGCAGCCCGCCGGCCGTCTGGCGGATCACCGCGGTGCCGTCGGCGCTCACCACCACCGGGTCGGGGTGGCCCGCGCGCGCGATGTCCAGGGTCCCGGTCTCCGGGTCCACCTCCGCGTACAGGCAGGTCGCGAAGCGCGGCGCGGAGGGCTCGCCGTCGCCCGCCACGCCCTCGTACGCGTCGGTCAGCCCGGCGAGGAAGCGCGAGGCCCGGGCGAGTACGGCGTCCGGTCGGTGCCCCTCGGAGGCGTACGCGCGCAGGGCGATGCGGAGCTGGCCCATGAGCCCCGCGGCCCGAACGTCATGGCCCTGGACATCGCCGATGACCAGGGCGATCCGGCCGTTGGGCAGCGGGATCATGTCGTACCAGTCGCCGCCCACCTGGAGTCCGCCGCCAGTCGGCACGTACCGCGCCGCCACCGTCATGCCGGGGATGTCCGGCCCCAGCGTCGGCATCATCGAGCGCTGGAGACCGAGTGAGAGCTCCCGTTCGGTCTCCGCGACCCCGGCCCGGGCCAGCGCCTGGGCGAGCATCCGGGCGACCGTGGAGAGCACCGCGCGCTCGTCGGGCGAGAACCCCACCGGATGCTGGAACCCGGCCATCCACGCGCCCATCGTGCGGCCGGAGGAGACCAGGGGCAGGAACGCCCAGGACTGCCGCCCGAAGCGCCGGGCCAGCGGCCAGGTGGCGGGGTAGCGGCGGCGGTACTCCTCGGGGGAGGGGAGGTAGATCGCGCGGCCGGTGCGGACGACCTCGGCGGCTGGGTAGTCGGTGTCCAGGGGCATATCGGTGAACGGGTCCTCGTCCGCCGCGCTCTGTCCGTGGTGGCCGATGATCGTCAGCCGCTCGCCGGCGGAGCCGAAGACCGCGAGCCCGTCCGGCGAGAACCCGGGCATGGAGAGGGACGCGGCGACCCGCAGCACCTCCTCCGTGGACCGGGCCTCCGCCAGTGCCCGCCCGGCATCCAGCAGGAACGCCTCCCGCGACCGGCGCCAGTCCCCGGTGATCGGTGTGTGGGGTCCGGCCGAGCCCAGTTGCGGCTCGGCGACCTCCTGGAGCGTGCCGATGAGCAGGTAGTTCTCCCTCTCTCCCTCCGCCGCTACCACCGGCTTGGAGCGGCTGCGTACCGTACGCAGCACCTTCCCCCGCTCGTCCACGATGCGCAGCCGGGCCTCGGCCAGGGTGCCCTCGGCGACGGCCAGGTTCACGACCCCGTAGATCTCGTTCCAGTCGACCGGGTGGAAACGGGAGCGCACCGCCGCCTCCCGGTAGCTGCCGGGCTCGGCGGGCAGGCCGAGCAGCCGGGCCGCCTCCGCGTCGAGCGTGACCGTGCCGGCTGCGTTGTCCCAGCGCCACAGGCCGGTCGCGATCGCGGCCAGGACTTCCTCGGTGCGCATTGCCCCACTTTAGGAAGATGTGCTATCCGTACGCCACCGAGGGGACGCCGAGTACGGGCACCTGGCGGAAGGCGGCGGGGAGGGGAGCGGCAAAGGGAAATGAAGAGGCCCGCCCCCGGGCGGTAGCCTGGGGAAGCTCATTCCACACCTAACCGCGAAGACTGGATGAACGACGATGCATCGGTACAGGTCCCACACCTGCGGTGAGCTCCGCGCCTCTGACGTCGGCACCGACGTCCGGCTGAGCGGCTGGCTGCACAATCGCCGAGACCTGGGTGGCATCCTCTTCATCGATCTGCGCGACCACTACGGTCTGGTGCAGCTCGTCGCCCGCCCCGGCACCCCCGGCAACGACGCCCTGGCGAAGCTGACCAAGGAGACCGTCGTGCGGATCGACGGCAAGGTCTCCGCGCGCGGTGCCGACAACGTCAACCCGGAGCTGCCGACCGGTGAGATCGAGATCGAGGTCAGCGAGGTCGAGGTGCTCGGCGAGGCCGGCCCGCTGCCCTTCACGATCAACACCGAGGACGGCGTCAACGAGGAGCGGCGCCTGGAGTACCGCTTCCTCGACCTGCGCCGCGAGCGCATGCACCGCAACATCCTGCTGCGCTCGGCCGTGATCGCCTCCATCCGCTCCAAGATGGTGGCCCTCGGCTTCAACGAGATGGCGACCCCGATCCTCACCGCGACCTCCCCCGAGGGCGCCCGTGACTTCGTCGTACCGTCCCGGCTGAACCCCGGCAAGTTCTACGCGCTGCCGCAGGCCCCGCAGCAGTTCAAGCAGCTGCTGATGATCTCGGGCTTCGACCGCTACTTCCAGATCGCACCCTGTTTCCGCGACGAGGACGCCCGCGCTGACCGCTCGCCGGGCGAGTTCTACCAGCTCGACGTCGAGATGTCGTTCGTCGAGCAGGAGGACGTCTTCCAGCCGATCGAGAAGCTGATGACCGAGCTCTTCACCGAGTTCGGCAACGGCCGCGAGGTCACCTCGCCGTTCCCGCGCATCCCCTTCCGCGAGTCGATGCTGAAGTACGGCAACGACAAGCCGGACCTGCGCGCCAAGCTGGAGCTCGTCGACATCTCGGACGTCTTCGCCGACTCCGGGTTCAAGGCGTTCGCCGGCAAGCACGTCCGCGCGCTGCCCGTCCCGGACACCGCGGGCCAGTCCCGCAAGTTCTTCGACGGCCTCGGTGAGTATGCCGTCGAGCACGGAGCCAAGGGCCTGGCCTGGGTGCGTGTGGGCGAGGACGGCACGCTGGCCGGGCCGATCGCCAAGTTCCTCACCGAGACCGACGTCAAGACGCTCACCGAGCGCCTCTCGCTGGTGCCGGGCCACGCCGTCTTCTTCGGCGCGGGCGAGTTCGACGAGGTCTCCAAGATCATGTCGGTCGTCCGGGTCGAGGCCGCCAAGCGCGCCGGCCACTTCGAGGAGGGCGTCTTCCGGTTCTGCTGGATCGTCGACTTCCCGATGTACGAGAAGGACGAGGAGAGCGGCAGGATCGACTTCTCGCACAACCCCTTCTCGATGCCCCAGGGCGGCCTCGCCGACCTGGAGGAGAAGGACCCGCTGGACATCCTCGCCTGGCAGTACGACATCGTCTGCAACGGCATCGAGCTGTCCTCGGGTGCCATCCGTAACCACGAGCCCGAGCTGATGCTCAAGGCCTTCGAGATCGCCGGGTACGACCGGGAGACCGTCGAGCACGAGTTCGCGGGCATGCTCCGCGCGTTCCGCCTCGGCGCCCCGCCGCACGGTGGCATCGCCCCGGGCGTCGACCGCATCGTGATGCTGCTCGCCGACGAGCCCAACATCCGCGAGACGATCGCCTTCCCGCTCAACGGCAACGCCCAGGACCTGATGATGGGCGCCCCCACCGAGCTGGACGAGTCCCGGCTGCGCGAGCTGAACATCCAGCTGCGCAAGCCGGTCGCCGCGAAGGGCGCGGGTGCGTCGGAGAAGCCTGCCGACCAGTAGTCCGTCCGGTCCCGCTCTGCGGACGTTTCACGTGAAACAGCCCCCGATCATCTGATCGGGGGCTGTTTTGTTGCGGGGGCGGCGGGGGCGGCGGGGGCGGCGGGGGCAGCACGGGCGGCACGGGCGGGAGGGGCGCGGGCGGCCGGGCGACGCCGTACAGCCGGATGGCCGCGGTTCGGATTCGGCGGCGCCGGGTGCGGCAAAGACTGGCACCGAGACACCCCTCTCGCGCCCCTTGCCGCCCCCGCCACGCCGTCCGCCGTCACCCGAGGAGCCCGCCACCGTGTCCGTCCCGCTCCGCCCGGCCGCCCTGCTCACCGCACCGCTCCTCGTCCTTGCCCTGCTGCTCACCGGCTGCGCCTCCTCCGGCGCCACCCCCGCCACCGCGCCCGTAGGAGCCCCGGGGCAGGGCGCCGCGGGCCCGGAGTCCGACGCCGCCTCCGTACTCCGCTCATCCCCCTCCCCCGAGGCGACGCCGAGCCCCGCGGAGATCCCGGGCCTCGGGCCGCGGACTCTCGCGGAGATCCCCGGGAAAGCCCGGCAGGCGTTCGTCGTCACCGGGGAGGACGAGGACGCCAACCGGTCCCGCGCGGTGCTGTACAGCCGCGAGGACCCCGCGGAGGGATGGGTCGCCGTCGCCGGTCCGTGGGACGCCCACAACGGCATGGACGGCTGGACCGACCACCATGTGGCGGGCGACCTGAGGTCCCCCAGGGGCGTCTACTCCCTCACCGACGCGGGCGGCCGCCTCCCCGACCCGGGCGCTCTGCTCCCGTACGACGAGCACCCGCGGTTCGCGGTGGACGGCGAGGGGTTCTTCGGGGAGCCCCTGGAAGGCTCCTTCGACTACGTCGTCGCGATCAACTACAACCGCACGGAGGGCGTCACCCCCCTGGACCGCACCCGCCCCCTCGGCCTCGAACGCGGCGGCGGCATCTGGATCCACGTCGACCACGGCGGCCCCACCCAGGGCTGCGTCTCCATCCCGGAGGAGCGCATGGAGGAGCTCCTGCGCACCCTGGACCCGGAGCTGAACCCGGTGATCGTGATGGGGGACGCGGAGACGCTGGGGCGGTGATCGGGCTTGCGTAGGCCAGGAGCCCGGGACCGGTGCTCGTGGTCCCGGGCTCCTGACGTACGTACGGCAGCGGTTAGGCCGGCTTCTCCTCCAGGCGCGGGAACAGCACCGCGCCCTTCGTCACCGTCGCGCCGACGGGCAGGATGCCCCAGGTGCCCGCGTCCTGGACCTTCTGGTCGGCCAGGGCGCCCAGGGACTCCTCGGCGCCCAGGGACTCCCACAGGCTCTGCGAGGTCTCCGGCATCACGGCGTTCAGCAGGACCGCGACGCCGCGCAGGGCCTCGGCGGCCGTGTACAGGATGGTCGCCAGGCGGGCCTGGCCCTCGGGGGTGGTGTCCTTGGCCACCTTCCAGGGCTCCTGCTCCGTGATGTAGCCGTTGACCTGCTTCACGAACTCGAAGACCGCCAGGATGCCGGACTGGAAGTCCAGCTCCTCGCCGATCTTCCGGTCGGCGGTCGCCACGGCCTTCGCCAGGCCCTCCTGCACGGCCCGCTCGGCGTCACCGGCGGCCGTGGCCTCCGGCAGCGCGCCGCCGAAGTACTTGCCGACCATGGCCGCCACGCGCGAGGCGAGGTTGCCGTAGTCGTTGGCCAGCTCGGAGGTGTAGCGGGCGGAGAAGTCCTCCCAGGAGAACGAGCCGTCGCTGCCGTACGCGATGGCCCGCAGGAAATACCAGCGGTACGCGTCCACGCCGAAGTGCGAGGTCAGGTCCTGCGGCTTGATGCCGGTCAGGTTCGACTTGGACATCTTCTCGCCGCCGACCATCAGCCAGCCGTTGGCGACGACCTTGCCGGGGAGCGGCAGGCCCTGCGCCATCAGCATCGCGGGCCAGATCACCGTGTGGAAGCGGAGGATGTCCTTGCCGATCAGGTGCACGTCCGCCGGGAACGTACCGTCGAACTTCTCCTGGTTGGCGCCGTAGCCCACGGCCGTCGCGTAGTTGAGCAGCGCGTCGATCCAGACGTAGATGACGTGCTTGTCGTCCCACGGGACCGGGACGCCCCAGTCGAAGGTGGAGCGCGAGATCGACAGGTCCTGAAGGCCCTGCTCGACGAAGTTCACGATCTCGTTGCGCGCCGACTCCGGCTGGATGAAGCCCGGGTTCGCCGCGTAGAACTCCAGGAGCTTCGGGCCGTACTCGCTCAGCTTGAAGAAGTAGTTCTCCTCCTTGAGGAGCTCCACCGGCTTCTTGTGGACCGGGCAGAGCTTCTGTCCGGCGAACTCGCCCTCGCCGTCGATCAGATCGCCGGGGAGCTTGTACTCCTCGCAGCCCACGCAGTACGGGCCTTCGTACCCGCCCTTGTAGATCTCGCCCTTGTCGTACAGGTCCTGCACGAACTCCTGCACACGGTCGGTGTGCCGCTTCTCCGTCGTCCGGATGAAGTCGTCGTTCGCGATGTTCAGATGCTCCCAGAGGGGCTTCCACGCCTCCTCGACGAGCTTGTCGCACCAAGCCTGCGGAGTGACGTCGTTCGCCTCGGCCGTGCGCATGATCTTCTGACCGTGCTCGTCCGTGCCGGTGAGGTACCACACCTTCTCGCCGCGCTGGCGGTGCCAGCGCGTGAGCACGTCGCCTGCGACGGTCGTGTAGGCGTGGCCCAGGTGAGGAGCGTCGTTGACGTAGTAGATGGGGGTCGAGACGTAGTACGCCGTCGCCCCCTGCTTCTCGGATCCAGTGGCCGCCATGGTCGAAATCCTAACGGCCCGTTCAAGATCTACTCACATCGATGAACAGGGGTCCTGCGCGCAGACGGAGTGGTGCCCTCCGGTGGAGAGCTTTGCGGAGAGTCCCTTCCCGTCATGGTTCCCGTGGGAAAGTCGCATCCTGGGAGGGAGCGAACAAGCGTGCACGAGGCAGGGGACATCACCATGCGGGTACTGGTCGCCGAGGACGAGGAGATCCTCGCGGAACTGGTCGCGACCGGGCTGCGCCGGGCCGGCTTCGCGGTCGACACCGTCTACAGCGGAGACGCGGCCCTCGCCTACCTCGGCTTGCACGACTACGACGTCGTTGTGCTCGACCGCGACCTCCCGCGCGTCCACGGCGACGACGTGGCCCGCCGTCTGGTCGCATCCGGCTCCCGCACCAGGATTCTGATGCTGACCGCGTCCGGCGCCATGGAGGACCGGGTCGCCGGGCTCGACCTCGGCGCCGACGATTACGTCAGCAAACCGTTCGAGTTTCCCGAGCTGGTCTCCCGGGTCCGCGCCCTGCGCCGGCGCAGCGCCAGACCCGTACCGCCCCAGCTGGAACGCCACGGCATCCGGCTCGACACCGTACGGCGCTCCGCGCTCCGCGACGGCCGGGAGCTGGATCTGTCGCCCAAGGAGTTCACCGTGCTGCAACTGCTGCTGGAGGCGGACGGGGGGACGGTCAGCGCGCAGGAGCTGCTGGAGCGGGCCTGGGACGCCAACGCCGATCCTTCGCCAAGCTCTCACCTGTCGTTCGAGCAGGGGAGGCCCCATACCGGTGCCGTACACGTCTGCGTGAGCAAACTCCGCGCCACGCTCGGTGAGCCCGCGCTGATCCGTACCGTCCAGGGCGTCGGGTACGCCCTGTGAAGCCGGCGGGGCGGTTCCGGCTGTGGCGGCCGGTGGGGGCGTCGAAGCTGTCGCACTCGACGATCAGGACGCGTATCGCCCTCGTGTACGGCGGGGTCTTTCTCGTGCTCGGCACGGCTCTGCTCGCCACCGTCAACGTGGCCTCCCGTGCCGGTACGGACTCCGAGGCGCGTGCCATCGCCTCCTCCGCCGTCGTCGTCCCGCCCGGGTACACCGTCAACGGCCCGTTCATCGCCCGCGGCTCGGTCGGCGCGCCCACTGTCTACGAACTGACCGACCACGTCAGTGACGCGGCGAGTAAGCAGCACATGTACTGGTCGGTCGCCGCGCTCCTGGTGATGACGGCGGGCGCGGTCGGCGTGGGATGGTGGATCGCGGGCCGGGTGCTGAGGCCCGTGCACGCGATGACGGCGAAGGCCCGCCGGCTCTCGGAGCGGACGCTGCACGAGCGGATCGGCTCCACCGGCCCCGACGACGAGCTGAAGGAGCTGGGCGAGACGCTGGACGCGCTGCTGGCCCGCCTGGAGAAGGCGTTCGACAGTCAGCGCCGGTTCATCGCGAACGCCTCGCACGAGCTGCGGACCCCGCTCGCCACCCAGCGCGCGGCGATCCAGGTGGGGCTGGACGACCCGACCCCCGAGGACCTCGTCCGCACCCGGCAGACGCTGCTGGACACCAACCGGCGCAGCGAGCGGCTCATAGAGGGGCTGCTCGTGCTGGCCCGCAGCGAACGGGGGCTGGCCGCAGACGAGCGCGAGGACGTCCGGTTCGACCGGGTGGTGGCCGAGGAGGCGGCCCGGCATCCGGGGATGAGGGGGGAGACGGGGCGACGTCCAGGGGCCTCTGCGGGTGAGGCAGGGCGCACTCCGGTCGTTGCCGTCGAGGTGGCGGCCTGCCCCGTGCGTGGCAACCGGCTGCTGCTTTCCCAGCTGGTGTCCAACCTGCTGGCCAACGCGGTCACGTACAACATGCCGGGCGGTTCGGTGGACGTCTCGCTGAGCGGCGACGGCGCCCTCGTGGTGCGTAACACCGGCCCGGTGGTCTCCGAGGCGGACATCGCGGGGTTCTTCGAGCCGTTCCGGCGGGGTGAGGGACGCGACCGGATGGGCCCGGGGTCGGGCCTCGGGCTGTCCATCGTGCGGTCCATCGCGGTGGCCCACGGCGGTACGGTCACGGCGGTACCGGGCCCGGAGGGCGGCGGTCTCGCCGTGACCGTACGGCTGCCGGTCGATCAGCCCGCGGAACGGGCCTCGCGCGCCGCGATCCAGGCCGGCAGCCCGGCGAGGATCTCCCGGTAGAGCTCGGCGTCCGCGACCTCGCGCGGGGCCGGGCCGGCGTGGAAGAAGGCGGCGTTGGGGGCGTCCAGCTTCCGCAGGAAGTCGAAGCCCTTCGCGTCCTGCTCGCCGAACGCGACGAACTGGAAGAACAGCGGCAGCCGCGCCGCGTCCGCCAGGGCCTGGCGGGCGAGCTGCTTGGCGTCCGGCGGGCCGTCCGTCTGGAAGATCACCAGAGCCGGACCGTCGGCCTGCGACTTCTCGTGGTGCGCCACGATCTCCTCGACCGCGCGGTGGTAGTTCGTCCGGCCGAGGCGCCCGAGGCCCGCGTTCAGCTCGTCGACGCGGCCCTCGTGGGCGGCCAGCTCGATCGTGCCGGTGCCGTCGATGTCGGTCGAGAAGAAGACGACGGGCACGGTGGCGTCGGCGTCCAGGTGGGCGGCGAGGGCCACGGTGCGGTCGCCGAGGTGCTGGGCGCTGCCGTCCTTGTAGAACGGCCGCATGGAGCCGGAGCGGTCGAGGACCAGGTAGACGCGGGCGCGGAGCCCGGTCAGCCCGTGTGCCTTGAGCGCCGCCTGCGCCGCCTTGTACGGGGCGACGAGCTGCGGCGCGTGCTGGGTGACGCGGGCGAGGGGGGTGGCGGGCTTGGCGGCGGGGGGCCTGGGGGTTGCCTCGGTGGCTGCCGGGGTTGCGGTGGGGGCAGCGGCTTCGTCGCCCTCGGTGGAGGCGGAGGCCGGCGGGGCGGCTTCCTGGGCGGGTGCTGCTTCCGTTTCCGGCTCCGGCGCCGTCGCTGCTGAGGGCACGGGCTCCGGGGCGGCCTCGGGGACGGCCTCGGCCTCGGGGGCCGCGACCGGCTCCGCTTCCGGCTCGGGGGCGGGCTCCGGGGCGAGATCGAGGTCGAGGTCGATCGTGATCGGGTCCGGCTCCGCGGCCGGTGCCGGTGTGGGCTCCTCGGCCTCTACGGGCTCGGCGACGGGCTCGTCCGCGTGGACGGGCTCGGCAGCCTTCACCGCTTCCGCGGCGGGCTCCTCGACCTTGACCGGCTCGACGACCGGCTCGGCGACGGGGTCGGTCTCCGCTGCGACGGGCTCGGCCGTGGGCTCCTCGACCTTGACCGACTCGACGACCGGCTCGACGACGGGTTCCCCGACGGGCTCGCTCACGGTCTCCGTCTTCGGCTCGACGACCGGCTCCGCGTCCGGGCCCGAGCCCTGTGCGGGGACGGTCGGCGAGGGGGAGGACGCGGCGGCCGCCTTGTCGAAGGCCGCGGCCACCAGGTCCGCGGCACCGGCGTCGCCGTCGGTGGTCGCGGTGCTCTTCGTGACGGGCGAAGCCGGGGCCGGGATCGAAGCCTTCGGCTCCGGGGTGGAGCCGGCCGCCGAAGTGGTCTCCGGCTCCGGCTCCGTGGACTGAGTGCGCTCGGCCTGGGGCGGGACGGTGGCCGTGGTCGGCTCGTCCTGCTCCGTGCGGCCGAACACCTTACGCAGCAAGCTCCGAATGCCCATGGGCGAGGCCTTTCGCATGAGTTGGGTGCGGGGAATGTCCGACCTGGGTGATTTCATCCCTGGCCAGGACGGATACGTAAGGTTAGCGGCCGGATCCGGCCGTTCGCCGGTCCGGCCCACCCCTGCGCCAACCGAGCCGAAACCGATCCCGGACCGAGTCCGGCGCGGTGCCCGCGTACGGCGTCAAAGGAACAGGGGTGGCCCGGACTTCACCCCCCGTTCACCGGGAGTCCCTCGGACCGCGTGCGGGCGCGCCTACCGTCACGCACGACACACCGACGGAGGGAATCCACGTGCGTAATCTGCTGCCGCTCATCAGCTCCCACCCGGGCGGGCGTTCCGCGCTGACCTGCCGCTTCCGCTGCGGGGACGCCTGCTTCAAGGAGACCCCGAACACCAGCGACAACGAGTACGCCGGCGACATCATCGCCCGTGCCGTCTCGCGCCGCTCGATGATGCGCGCAGCCGCCGTCGTGACGGTCGCCGCCGCAGCCGGGACGGCCGCGCTGACCGGCCCGAACGCTCCGCAGGCGGAGGCCGCCGCGCTCACCGGTCACGGGCACAAACCGGGTCCGCCCCACCAACCGGCTCCGTCCGGCGCCCGGGGCCTGCGGTTCTCGCCGGTCGCGCCAAACGAAAACGACAAGGTCACCGTCCCCGACGGGTACAGCCAGAACGTGGTGATCCGCTGGGGCGAGCCGATCCTGCGCGGGGCGCCCGCCTTCAACCCGGACAAGCAGTCCGCCAAGGCGCAGGCCGGCCAGTTCGGTTACAACAACGACTTCCTCTCGCTTCTCCCGCTCCGCGGTGAGCGCGGCCGTCAGGTCCTGGTCGCCAACCATGAGTACACGGACGAGATCCTCATGTTCCGCGGCTACGATCCGGCCAACCCGACGCGCGAGCAGGTGGAGATCGCCTGGGCCGCGCACGGACTCTCCGTGGTCGTCGTCCAGGAGGAGAACCGCACCGGCAAGCTCGGCCCGGTCAGCCGTCACCCGCTGAACCGCCGGCTCACCGCCACGAGTGAATTCCGGGTCACCGGACCGGCCGCGGGGAGCGCTCTGCTGCGTACGTCCGCCGACCGCACCGGCCGCAAGGTGCTCGGCACCCTCAACAACTGCGCGGGCGGTACGACTCCGTGGGGCACCACGCTGCACGGCGAGGAGAACTTCAACCAGTACTTCGCCAACGGCACCACCGACATGCACAAGCGCTACGGGATCGGTACCGGCGCCACCGAGCGCAAGTGGGAGCGGTTCGACTGGCGGTTCGACCTGGCGAAGGAGCCCAACGAGGCCAACCGCTTCGGCTGGGTCGTCGAACTCGACCCGTACGACCCGGACTCCACCCCGCGCAAGCGGACCGCGCTGGGCCGGTTCAAGCACGAGGCGGCCGAGCCCCGGTTGACGTCGGACGGGCGCCCGGTCGTTTACATGGGTGACGACGAGAAGTTCGACTACCTCTACAAGTTCGTCTCCAGCAAGCGGATGAAGAAGGGCACCTCGCGCGCCGCCCGCGAGCACAACCTGACGCTGCTGGACGAGGGCACTCTGTATGTCGCGAAGCTGACCGGCGACTCCCCGGCCGCCGAGATCGACGGAACCGGAAAACTGCCCACCGACGGCGAGTTCGACGGCAGCGGCGTCTGGATCCCGCTCGCCACCGGCACCACCTCGCACGTGCCCGGCATGACGGCCGAGGAGGTGTACGTCTACACGCGACTGGCCGGTGACAAGGTCGGCGCCACCAAGATGGACCGGCCCGAGGACGTCGAGCCCTCACCGCGCACCGGCCGGGTCTACGTGGCGCTCACCAACAACTCCGACCGCGGTAAGGAGGGCAAGGCCCCGGCGGACGAGGCCAACCCGCGCAACGGCAACAAGCACGGGCAGATCCTGGAGCTGGCGGAGAACTGGGACGACCCGACGAGCGACGGGTTCGCCTGGCGGCTCTTCCTCGTCGCGGGCGACCCGAACGACCCGGCGACGTACTTCGCCGGATTCCCCAAGGAAAGTGTCAGCCCCATCTCCTGCCCGGACAACGTGGCCTTCGACGCTCATGGCAACCTGTGGATCTCGACCGACGGCAACAAACTCGGTTCGCACGACGGCCTCTTCGGCGTCGCGACCCACGGCGACCGGCGCGGTGAGCTGAAGCAGTTCCTGACCGTCCCGACCGGTGCGGAAACCTGCGGGCCGGTCATCCAGGACCGCCGTGTCCTGGTGGCCGTCCAGCACCCGGGCGAGGTCGACGGCGCCTCGGTGGAGAAGCCGGCGAGCACCTGGCCCGACGGACCCGGGAAGATCGTCCGTCCCTCCGTCGTCGCGGTCTGGCGCCAGGACGGACGCGACATCGGTGTGTGACCCTGAGGTCGCATGACCATCAGGCCTGTGCCCAGCCGGTGCGGGCCTGATGGGCATCCCCCAAAAGCGCGCGTGAGGAGCGGAACCGGAGGCCTACGGTGAGTGGCCGATGTGGCCGATGTGGCCGATGTGTGCCCAGTGGTGCCGAGCACCGTGCACCGCACACGCTGACCAGGAAGGCTCCCCATGGGCCTCCCCTCGCGCAGCATCCGCCTCGCGGCCTGTGTCCTGGCGGCGGGGGCGCTCCGTTCCTGACGTTCTGACGTTCCTGACCGGTGCGGCCGGTAAAGGACGGCGTCCCAGCGTCCACCCGGACTAGAGTCGGACCCATGGTTTCCGGTGACGCGCCGCAGGCGGAGGGAAGCGTCCGGGTCGACGTGTGGATCTGGTCGGTCCGGCTGACGAAGACCCGCGCCCAGGCGGCCGCCGCCTGCCGGGCCGGCCATGTGAAGGTCGGTGGCGAGCGGGCCAAGCCCGCTCAGGCGGTCCGCGTCGGCGACGAGGTACGGCTCCGGCACGCGGGACGGGACAGGGTGGTCGTCGTCTCGAAGATCGTGAAGAAGCGGGTGGGCCCTCCGGTCGCCGCCGAGTGCTTCGTCGACAACAGCCCGCCCCCGCCGCCGCGCGAGCTCGCGATCCAGGTTCCGGTACGGGATCGGGGCACGGGCCGCCCGACCAAGCGCGACCGCCGCGAGATGGAGCGACTCCAGGGACGCCCGCCGGAGCTCTGAGCCAACCGGCGGCCCTCCGTGCGGGTTCTGTCCTGTTGTTTCACGTGAAACGTCTGTACGGGTGTTTCCCGTGAAACGTCGAGACGGTCACCCCCGCCGGGCTCTTTGATGCCCCGGCAGCACCCGAGCCACCACTGCCCCCACCAGCAGGACCGCCCCGATAGCCAGCACCACCCACACCGTGGTCCGCAGCGAGGCGGTGAGGGCGTCGACCACCGCGGCTGCCGCGTCCCGGTCGCTGTCCGGCACCTCGTCCAGCGCCCGGCTCCGCCCGACCGCCATCAGGATGCGGAGCACGATCGCCCCGAGGACGAACCCGGCGCCGACGGCCGCGGTCGCGGTCAGGGCGGCCCGGAGCCCGCCCCGTACCGTCGCGATGCCCACCACCAGCACGAGCAGGACCAGCGTGGCGATGGCCGGCCAGATGCTGCAGTAGCGCAGCCAGTGGAACGAATCCCTGAGGGTGTCCGCGCGGTCCGCCCCGATCACCGTGATCTCCGTCCGCTGGACGGGGATCTGGTCCGCGAAAGGCACGCCCTGGTTCACCAGATCCTGCTTGACCTGCCCGATCACCGGCTCCAGGTCGATGGTGACCGCCTCGCCGCTGTCGCCGTCCAGCGCGGCGGTGACGGCCTTGTGGGCGGTCCGGTTGGCGGTGTCCCAGGCGTTCGCGAAGGCCTCGGTGGAGGTGAAGGATCGCACGGTCCCGTGCAGGAAGTCCTGGACCGTGTCCTGGAGCGGGCCGAGGTCGATCTGCTCCATCGCCTTGTCGGTGATCAGGTCCGTGACGGTGCTCTGCACCGCCGGGTCGGACGAGAGCGGGGAGACGGCGGAAACATAGCGGTCGGTGTCGTCGATCTCCAGATCGACCCAGGCGGAGAGCGCGCTGAACGGCACCAGGACGGCGAGCAGGACGATCAGGAGGGCGGAGAGGGCCGCCGAGATCACCGAAGCCGTCGAGGAGGTGCGCACCCCTCCAGGGAATCCCGTGCGGAGCCGGACCGCTCAGGGCCGTACGCCGTTCGAGTTGCCGGGCCGGGCGGGCGGGTGTGCTCTGGAGGAACGGGGGCGAGGGAAGGAACTGTCCGCGATGGTCACACACGCAGCCATGCCCGGCCGGAAGCGGGCGCGCGCGCACGCCCGGCCCCGCAGTCTCACTCCGTACGCCGTGGCCGTGCCTCTGGCGCTCGGCATCATCTACGGGTTCTACGCCGCGTTCATCCGCCGCGACGGCGGGCCCAGCACAGGCGGGCAGGTCGTCCTGGGCCTCGTCTCCGGTGCGGCGGTGGCGGCCCTCTGCTTTGCACTGGGCCGGATCCAGCGGACGCTGCCGCGTGGGCTGCGGGCGCTTGCGTACGGCGCTCTGACCGCCTGCGCGGTCGGCTTCCTGGTGAGCCTGACGGATACCAGCGTGCTGCGGTCGACCGTGCTGGGGCTGGTGGTCGGCGTGGGTGTCTTCCTGACCACGTTCTACCTCTTCTACTCGCGGGAGCGCTGACCGCGGGGGCCGGTCGCGAGGGCCTTTCCAGCCGTGGACACCGCCCGCGGGCGCGGCCGCCAGATCGCATCTGGCCCAGCGACCGCAGCTCGGCGAGCACCTCGGCCTCGGTGCGCGCCCAGGGAAGGTTCAGGGCCTCCGCACTCTTGATCACGTCGGGCACCGCGG